>JAYSTT010000350.1:0-3180 GCA_043719495.1 Ferruginibacter sp.
AAACATATCAATACTTGTCCAAGCTAAACGGATTGATAATGAAAATAATACTTTTAAAAAACTCGATAACTATAGTAGAATTAATAATAACGACTATCAAAACACTTATCGTGACTTAAGGAACCTTATAGTTAAAGCTAAACTAAGCCCTGATGAAAAGGAAAAAATGAAAAATAAAGAAAGAGATAGGCAGGCACAGGGTATGCATGTTACGATAAGTGGAAACCAAAATATTGTACCTATTCAGTCTACAGGGGAAATAAAGCAGGAAAATTATAATAAAGACGATAACAAAAAAAAAGACTTTTGGGAAAAGCCCTTAGTAAAAGGAATTCTAATTCCTATAATTGTGGCTTTTGTCATTTGGATTTCCTCTAAAATATATGAAAATTATCAAAATAGTCATCCAATGCAAGAGAAAGAATTAATTAAACCTAATTCGACGAAAAAATAATTTTCGCTATTATTTTTCAGTCAACCAGCAACAGTAGGATGAGAATATTCATTGACAGTATTTTTTTATTGAGTCATATGCGCCCCTTGCCCCTAGCTCTCCAGCTTTGCTTAAATCCAAGCATCCACTATCTTTTTGGTTTAAAATAATTTTCGCCAAACCTCTTGCCATATAATAATTTCTTTCATATCCGTCTTTTGTTTCAATAGCCTGAGTATAATCATTGATTGCTCCATTGTAATCTCTTATCTCTATTTTGACAAGAGACCTCCTTTCATAAATATCTCCCTTATAATTAAATTCTTTACCCTGGGTTGTATATACACGAATTGGACCGTATTTAACTGTAAGAGGAAATAAATTCTCAAAAACATGGTAATAAATGTAATTCTTAATTTCTAGGGCTTTAGTACAATCATAAATAGCTCCAATATAGTCCTTTAAATAGTATTTGGCAAGACTTCTATTTATATAGGCTCGAATGTAGTTAGAATCCATTTTTAAAACTTTGTCATAGTCACTTATGGAGCCTCTGTAATCTTTCAAGTCAAATTTTGTATTACCCCTGAAATAGTATGAATGTACATACTTGGAATCTATTTTGATTGCATAATTCAAGTCTGCTATTGCATCAATTAAATAATTGTTTCTTGCCTCATTCGTATCAGGATATTTTACACCGAGTAAAGCTTTAGCATATCCTCTGTTCAAAAAAGCTACGATATTTGTATCATTGATTTCTATAGCTCTGTTGTAATCTGCGATTGCCTCTTTGTAAACATCCAAGCTTACGTAACCGCCTTGGTTGCTACTTTCTGTTTCAATTTTTTCATTTCCTCTTTTGATATATTCGTCTTCAGTCGGTTTTCTATTTTTACAGTTTGTAAGGGTAAAAAAAATAATAATTATAAATAGAAATGCCTTCATAAATAACAGGTTTATAAAATTTTTACAGTCGCCCTTATTGTTTGCCTTACTAAGAATCTACGTTTATATTAAAGCTCAATAAAGAATGAATAGTACAAGAGTGCGACGCAACGATGTTGCCCAAAGATTAAATGTTCGTCCCAAAAAAACCTACACCCTCCCCGGATATTCCTCCAGCGCTTTTTCCAAGCAATCCATTGCAGCATTTATTGTATTTACATTCAGCACATACGCCAAACGCACTTCTTGTTTACCTAAACCGGAAGTGCCATAAAAACCAGTAGCAGGTGCAAGCATTACAGTTTGGTTATTGTAAGCAAATGATTCTAATAACCATTGGCAAAAAGTATCGCTATCATCAATAGGCAATTTGGCCATAGCATAAAATGCGCCGCCGGGGTTGGGGCAAAATACACCAGGTATTTCGTTCAATCTTTTTACAATAGTATCTCTGCGTAATTTGTATTCTGCTTTGGTGGTATCAAAATAATCATCGGGTAAATCTACTGCGGCTTCGCCTAAAATTTGTGCAAACGATGGTGGGCTTAATCTTGCCTGTGCAAATTTCATTGTTGCAGCAAGTAGGTTTTTATTTTTGGTAACAAAAGCACCAATGCGTCCACCACATGCACTGTATCTTTTACTGATGGTGTCCATTAAAACAATATTATCATCCACGCCAGTTAAATGCATGGCACTAGTATGGGTACCTTCATAACAAAACTCACGGTAAGCCTCATCGGCAAATAAGTATAAATTGTGTTTAATGATGATCTGCTTCAGCACTTCCATTTCAGCAGCACTGTATAAATAACCCGTGGGATTATTAGGATTGCATATAACGATTGCTTTTGTTTTTGATGTAATTGCTTTTTCAAAATCTTCTATTGGTGGTAATGCAAAACCCGTTTCGATAGTTGAAGTAATTGGTTTTACTATAACTCCAGCCTCCACTGCAAAACCATTGTAGTTGGCATAAAATGGTTCGGGAATAATTACTTCATCGCCAGCATCCATACAAGCCATAAAACCAAAAATGATGGCTTCGCTTCCCCCGGTAGTAATAATAATTTGTTCGTGAGTTACATTAATGCCCACTTTTTTATAATACTGTACTAATTTTTTGCGGTAGCTTTCGTTACCGGCACTATGGCTGTATTCCAAAACTTTAAAGTCTGCATGCCTCACTGCATCTAAGCATTGTTTGGGTGTTTCAATATCGGGCTGGCCAATATTTAAGTGATACACTTTAACGCCTTTCTTTTTTGCCGCTTCGGCATAAGGCACCAACTTACGAATGGGTGAAGCCGGCATTTGCAGGCCACGGTTACTGATTGTTAGCATTAAGCAAAGTTATAAGTTATAAGTTATAAGTTTTAAGTTTGCAACATGCAAATTTTTAAGACTACCAGTCGTATTATAATTACCTGTAGTAATCGCCTTTCCCCTTATTTAGAAAAAGAAGTGGTGGAGTTGGGATTAAAGCCAGTACGTATTTTTAAAACCGGCGTAGAGTTACAGGGTACTTTACAGGATTGTATTAAACTGAATTTAAATTTGCGCTGCGCCAGCCAGGTATTGTTTTCGGTAAAAGAATTTACTGCTAATAATGCAGATGCTTTATATAAAACCCTGTTGGATTTTGAATGGGAAAATATTATTCCAGCCGAAGGGTATTTTAGTATTACCAGCAATGTAGATAATGAAACCATCACCAATAATTTATTTGCCAATGTAAAAGTAAAAGATGCCATTGTGGACAGGTTTAGAAACATAACCGGGCAGCGTCCTAACAGTGG
>JAYSTT010000036.1:0-4475 GCA_043719495.1 Ferruginibacter sp.
CACCCAGTTTAAAAAAACAAAGAGGCGGTTTTTTACACCCAGTATCAGCATTAGGTGCAAGCCCATCCAAATCATCCAGGCAAAAAAACCTTTAAAATGCAATTTGGGTTCGGGCATATCCACTACAGCTAGATTCCTTCCCACAGTTGCCATACTTCCTTTATCGTTGTAAACAAATTCTTTGCCCCTACCCCCTAAAGTGGGATTAGCAACGATTGCCCTGAAATTTTTAGTGAGTAAATCAGCCATTTGTATAGCTACTGCTGCTACCTGTGGGTGCCCATTTGGCCAGGCAGGTTCTTCCATATACGCAACATCGCCAATGGCAAAAATATTATTGCTGCCGGTTACTTTACAATGCCTGTCAATTTTTATACGGTTGCCTTTTACAATTAAATTTTTATCAATACCAGTTGGCACATTGCCTTTAATGCCAGCTGCCCAAATTACCAGTTTTGTTGCAATGCTTTCACCATTTTGCAAACCCACTTTTTCGCCATCATAATCTTTTAATAAAGTGTTGGTTAAAACTGTAACGCCCAGTTTTTCTAAATATCTTTTAGATTCGTCGCTGCTTTTTTCACTCATGGCACTTAGGGTTTTAGCAGTGCCTTCCAATAAAAAAATTTTCATTTTACTAAAATCAAGTTCAGGATAATCTTTTGGTAAAACATATTTTCTCATATCGGCAATGGCGCCGCTTAGCTCCACCCCTGTTGGGCCGCCGCCTACTATTACAATGTTCATCAACTGCTGTATAGCTGCTGCATCTGTAGTATTGGTAACGGTTTCAAAGTTTTGTAATAATTTATAGCGCAGTTGCAAAGCTTCCAATGTACTTTTCATAGGCAATGCATAATCCATTAAATTTTTATTACCAAAAAAGTTGGTATCGGCACCAGTAGCAATTACCAATGCATCATATTCAAATGTTCCAATGTTAGTAACCACTTTATTTTCGTTGGTAATAATCTGCTGTACTTCGGCCATTTTAAAACGCACATTCTTACTTTTATGAAAAACCTTACGCAGCGGAAAAGAAATATTACTGGCATCCAACCCTGCAGTAGCCACCTGGTAAAACAAGGGTTGAAACTGGTGAAAATTAAATTTATCTATCAGTGTAATTTCAAAACCCGGTTTGTTGCTTAGGTTACGGGCCAATCTTAATCCGCCAAAGCCACCGCCTATTATTATAAGTTTCATGGTTTGTAGTTTAACAGCACAAAGATATGTAATTTTCAATAACTATTGAAAATTTAGATAATAAATTATTAAAAATAGCAGGTTACTAAAAGTATCTTTAAGTATTAATTAACGGCAGGCTGGCAAAACCGTTTAGCTTACTTAAACTATTTTTATGCAACGTACAAACGTATTGGTTTCATTACTGTTATTTTTACTTTTTTCTTGCAACAATAATAAACTGGGGCAGTCTATTTTAACTACCCATAATTTAAAAAGCACTTTCATTACATTAATTTCCGACTCAGCCTATACTTTAAAAACACCCAAAGGCGCCATTATTAAAATTGATGCAAAATCTTTTGCGGTTAGCAGCAAAACCAAAGTACTGCTGGAAATAAAAGAAGCTTCTACTTTACAGGATATTTTGCTGGCAGGCTTAACTACCGAAAGTAACGGCAAGCCCTTAAAAAGTGGCGGCATGATTTACATTAATGCTACTGCCGATGGGAAAGCCATAGCCTTATTGCAAACAATAAAAATAGCCATTCCTACGGAAGTTTATGATAACAAAATGCAATTATTTAAAGGAGATATTCTCGCCGACAGTTCAATTAACTGGGTTAATCCGCAACCATTAGATACCGGATTAACAATACAAAAATTACAAGAAGGCAGGGCTTTATTTATGGCTAATTGTGCCAGTTGCCATAAACCAAACCAAGAGTTTGTTGCCCCAATGCTGGCGGGTAGTAGAGAAAGAGCACCTGATAAAGATTGGCCTTATCGGTTTACTATTAATACAACAAAAATGATTGAGCAAGATGCGTACGCAAAACAACTAAAAAATAAATACACAAGCATAATGGCTTCGTTTCCAAATTTATCAAGAGAAAATGTAAATGCAATTTTAGATTATTGCGATAACGAAGCTGCACTAAATCCCTTCATACTTCCAGAAACGCAATTTCCCATTACGGTTGATGAACAAAAACCTAAAATCCCATGTGGTTATGATACTATTTATTATGCTAAACCTGATACCGAAATAATAATACTACCTACCGACACTGCTGTAGTAAAAACATCAACAAAAGGTGACAAGGAAACTGCAGAGACGGCAGCCCCTTTACAAAAAGGAGTCACTACGCCAGTTGCTCCACTCACTTTTACATATCAAAGTAATACAACTGGAATGTATAATATAGCAATAAAAGTTTTTGGATGGTACAATATTGATGCTTTTGTTGACGCCTATACAGGATTAACTGATGTTAGGCTAAAAGCTCAAATACAATTTGAATCTGAAATGACTGTATACCTTTTATGTCCGGATAAAAAACTACTTACAGAAGCAACTAAAGAAAATACAACCACTTATATTTTTAATAAAAACAATGGTACCATTCCATTATTCTTAAATGATAAAGCAGTTATTTTAGCTTTTGGGAGCAAAGGCGAAAAAATATTTTACGGTACTGCCTCATTCAATATAAAATCAGCACAAACAATAACCATTGCAGTAAAGGAAACTACCGAAGCCGAACTACAATCTTTTATAAAAGAAAATAAAATTGATGGTATAGAAATAGACCTGAATAAAAAAGAGGATTTTAAAATAAAGGAGAAGCCTTGTGATGAGGTGCAAACAGATAGTGCGAAACTTGTTAAAAAATGATGTTTGGATAATTGCTTTGCAATTATCCTTTACTGGGTGAGCCACCCGGCGAAGATCAATACAACACCCTCACCTTCACCGTTCCCTTTACTTTACGCAATAATTCCACGGCATTTTTACTTATACCTTTATCAACATCTAAAACCACATAACCAATAGCTTCGTTGGTTTTTAAATACTGCCCCAAAATATTTATTTTATTCTTGCTCAGTTGCGTATTTATTTCGGATAGTACACCGGGTACATTATTATGTATATGCAATATGCGGTGTGTACCTTCTTGCGGCGGCAAGCTTAGTGCAGGCACGGTATGAGAGCCGTAAGTAATTCCCTTCTCCAAATAATTAAATAATTTATTACTTACATCATCGCCAATATTTTGTTGTGCTTCCTGTGTGCTGCCCCCAATATGCGGTGTTAAAAGTACATTGCTTAATCCCTGTAAAGGCGAAGTAAATTTGTCGCCATTTTTTTCGGGTTCCCATGGGTACACATCAATAGCTGCACCATCTATATGTCCTTCTTTTAAAAATTTTGCCAATGCATCAAGGTCAACCACTTCTCCCCTTGCATAGTTAATTAATATGCTGCCTTTTTTAAAATATTTTAAATTGTTTTTGTTAATTAAATTTTTTGTACTCTCCAGTTCGGGTACGTGCAGCGTAACAATATCGGCATGGCTTACCAATTCTTTTAAAGATTTTCTGTCTTCAGCATTACCCAATGGTAATTTAGTTTCCACATCGTAAAAAATAACTTTCATCCCCAACCCTTCGGCTAATACACTTAACTGGCTACCAATATTTCCGTAACCAATTATGCCCAATGTTTTGCCACGGAGTTCGTAACTGCCGCTGGCATCTTTAAGCCAAATACCTTCGTGTGCCGCTTTATTTTTATCTATTATTTTTCTAATCAGCATTATTGAAGCACCAATTACCAATTCGGCCACACTCCTGGTATTGCTGTACGGAGCATTAAAAACAGCTACGCCTTTTTTGGTTGCTTCTTTTAAATTTACCTGATTAGTACCAATACAAAAGCATCCAATGGCCTGCAATTTCTCCGCAGCATCCAGTACTTTCTTTGTAATCTGTGTTTTACTTCTTATGCCCAGCAGGTGTACATTTTTTACCGCTGCAATTAATTCCTCTTCCGATAAAGCGCCATTTATTTTTTTTATGGTGGCATAGCCGGCAGTATTAAAATATTTTACTGCTACATCGCTTATATTTTCTAAAAAAAGAATATTGATTTTTTCTTTGGGATAACTGGTTATTTTTTTATCGGCCATGATGATTACTGCGTATTTTGCATAAATATATTCTATCTGAAGCTTAAAAATTTATAATGCCACTACCGGAAATAAAGTTTTGTAAACATGCATTGCTCTTTTTAATGTTTGTACCGGTTTATATGTTTTTTAATAGTGGTTGCAACTCATCCCCTGCCTCAAAAAAAATTATTACCGAAGACAGTATTGCAATAGTAAACCTTCCCCTGCCTGGAAAGATAACGGCTGCAGAAACAGCTATAATTAAAAATGCCTGCCAGGCCTGGTACGATAGCGTTTTATCATTTAAGGGTTTTAATGGCGGAATGATTGTTGCCA
>JAYSTT010000351.1:0-3175 GCA_043719495.1 Ferruginibacter sp.
ATGTTGCTGGATTATTTTGAGTTAAGAGAAGAAGCGGCTTTAGTAAGGGAAGCTGTTGAATGGACATTGACGAATCAGTTTGTTACCAAAGATATTGAGCCAATTAATTTTTATTTTACTTCTACTATTGGTGAATTGATCAGTGATTATATCGGTAATAAAATTCCGGGCAGATTAAATAAAGAAAATATTGAGTTGAGGAAATCAACGATAATATAAAGCCCCCTAACCCCCTAAAGGGGAACCAGGGAGAAGATTGTTTCGAAAAAAAATGTGAGTTACCATATAGAAAATATAAAAAGTTCTTTGTTTTTATTTTAAGTTCAGGTATATTTGTGTAATAACATCCTTCATGTTGAGCAACAGATTAAATAATGTCATTACAAAAATTGCAGTAGTTATTATTGTGATTATCATTATTATACCTGCACTGCATGGAGGAGGAACAAGCTTATAAAATAACAAACAAATTATACAGCGGCTCACCTCCAAAAGGCGAGCCGCTTTTTTTATGCGGATATCACCTCACCTATCCTCTCCTTAAGGAGAGGGAAATGGAGAAGATAGAAGCGAAGATGCCCTTTTCCCCTAAAGGGGAAAAGGAGAAGAACTAAGCAAAGATTGAAAAGAAGATTATGTTTTATGTATTAGTTCCAGGTGGGTAGAAAAATAAATTAAGTGTTTTTAAGTCCCGTAGGGCAATGTCGTTAAGTTAAGAATATTTTAAAATTATAAAATACCCAATTCCAGTTCCCTCTCCTTTGGAGAGGGGTTGGGGCGAGGTCTTTACAAACCCTTAACTTAACGACATTGCCCGTAGGGACGACAGGTGCTTTTGTAAAACACAATTAAAGCTCAATAAAGATTTGTAGTACAAGAGTGCGACGCCAATGAAGTAAAATAGAATTACTAAAGCTCGTCACAAAAAAACAATTCGCCTTTAGGCGATAAAAAATAAAAATGGAATTAAATAAATATTCGAAGGTACTAACACAGGATGAAACACAACCGGCTGCTCAAGCCATGTTGTATGGTATTGGTTTAACCGAAAACGATTTAAAAAAACCACAGGTGGGTGTATGCAGTATGGGTTACGATGGTAATACCTGCAATATGCATTTAAACGATCTGGCAAAAATTGTAAAACATGGTGTGTGGGATAATGATTTAGTAGGATTGATTTTTAATACCATTGGCATCAGCGATGGTATCAGTAACGGAACAGACGGTATGCGTTACAGTTTGGTAAGCCGTGATTTAATTGCAGACAGTATTGAAGCAGTGGGTGGTGGATTTTATTACGATGGATTGATTGCTTTACCGGGCTGCGATAAAAATATGCCCGGTGCAATTATGGCAATGGGACGATTGAACCGTCCATCTATTATGGTGTATGGTGGAACGATTGCAGCAGGACATTATAAAGGAGAAGAATTAAATATTATTTCTTCTTTTGAAGCTTTGGGAAAAAAAATTGCCGGCACAATTACGCCGGAAGATTTTAAAGAAGTGGTTAAACACAGTTGTCCCGGTGCTGGAGCATGTGGAGGTATGTACACCGCTAATACAATGGCGAGTGCTATTGAAGCATTGGGCATGAGTTTACTTTATTCATCAAGTAACCCTGCATTGAGTGAAGAAAAAAAACAAGAATGTTTGGATGCAGGTAAAGCAATAAAAATTTTATTAGAGAAAGATGTGAAGCCTAAAGATATTATGACGAAGAAAGCATTTGAAAATGCAATTACGCTCATTATGATTTTTGGAGGAAGCACCAATGCAGTATTGCATCTAATAGCTATGGCGAAAGCTGTGGATGTGGATTTATCTATAAATGATTTTCAGATTATCAGTGATAAAACACCGGTACTGGCCGATTTTAAACCCAGCGGAAAATATTTGATGCAGGAGCTGCATGCACATGGTGGCGTACCCGCTGTAATGAAATATTTACTGGATAAAGGTTTGTTACATGGCGATTGTTTAACCGTAACAGGAAAAACAGTAGCAGAAAATTTAAAAAATATTGAGCCGATAAATTTCACAACACAAAAAATTATTTATCCTTTAGAACAACCTTTAAAAGCAACTGGCCATTTACAAATTTTGTTTGGTAACCTTGCCGAAAAAGGAAGCGTTGCAAAAATTAGTGGTAAAGAAGGCGAACGTTTTGTTGGCCCTGCAAGGGTTTTTGATGGTGAAAAAGATTTGGTTGCCGGAATTGCAAATGGCAGGGTAAAAAAAGGAGATGTGGTGGTGATAAAAAATGAAGGACCAAAAGGTGCACCGGGTATGCCCGAAATGCTGAAGCCAACTTCTGCAATCACAGGTGCAGGGTTAGGAAAAGATGTGGCCTTAATTACTGATGGGAGATTTAGCGGCGGTAGCCATGGATTTGTGGTAGGGCATATTACACCAGAAGCATTCAACGGTGGTTTAATTGCATTGGTACATGATGATGATGAAATTGAAATTGACGTGGCCACAAAAAAAATGACGTTGAAAGTAAGCGAAGAAATTATTGCGGACCGTAGAAAAAAATGGCAACAACCAGCTTTAAAAGTTACCAAAGGAGTTTTGTACAAATACGCACAATGCGTAAAAGATGCAAGCCAGGGTTGTGTAACTGACGAAGCTTAAAATAAATTGTTATGGAAACATTAGAATTAATTGAAGAAAAAGTTGAGGCGAAGAAGAATACTACTATCAGTGGCGGGCAGGCAGTATTGGAAGCATTTTTATACGAAGGCGTGCAAACAATTTTTGGTTATCCCGGTGGCGCTATCATGCCTATCTACGATGCCTTGTATGACTATAAAGAAAAGTTAGAACATATTTTAGTGCGTCACGAACAGGGAGCCATACACGCCGCACAGGGCTACGCAAGAGTGAGTGGAAAAACAGGTGTGGTGTTTGCAACAAGCGGCCCCGGCGCAACCAATTTAGTAACGGGTTTGGCAGATGCCATGATTGACAGTACACCAGTTGTTTGCATTACCGGACAAGTGTTTGCCCATTTGTTGGGCACCGATGCGTTCCAGGAAACAGATGTGATAAATATTACAACACCGGTTACCAAATGGAATTACCAGGTAACAGATGCTACAGAGATTCCTTCGGTGCTGGCTAAAGCATTTTATATTGCAGGTAGCGGAAGGCCAGGGCCAGTATTAAT
>JAYSTT010000352.1:0-7704 GCA_043719495.1 Ferruginibacter sp.
AGTGTGGGTTACCACATGAAAAAGTTTTTTATAGAAGCTGGTTATATGCATGGCTTTGCAAGCATCAATAATAACGAAGAAGCTGACCAGCGCAATATGCGTAACCGGATGATCAGCCTTAATATTGGTTATTATTTTAAACAAACTGCCGCACAGTAATATTTCAGTTTGTTTCTCACCCAAAATGATTACATAATCTCTTATCTAAATTAAATGTAAAGTTTGGTATTGAATTTGCCTGTAACAGGCGAAACATTACATTTGTACTAATTACTTAATCCCCTGAGCAAAAGCCTTAACATATTAAAATGGATTTCGCTTACACTCCTGTTTTGGGCAGTGCTGGGAGCTTTGTTTTTTTTTATTTTCTCCGGTAATAAATGGATTTTTTTTATTCTGCTGGCCGGCTGGGTTACTGCATGGGTTTTTGTATTTAAAAAAATTAAACAAAAGCTCGGGTTCTTTCTTTCTTTTCTACTATTATTATTATTAACCTGGGGCCTGATAAATGTAACAGCAGTTCAAAACTATCTGGTAAAAAAAGTATCTGCAACGCTTTCACAAAATCTTCATGCTAAAATTTCGATAAAGCATGTTGATTTTTCTCTTTTTAATAAAATGCTTATTGAAGCTGTACTTATAGAAGACAGAAAAAAAGATACACTTCTTTATGCTGGCATGGCAAAAGTAAATATCACCGACTGGTTCTTTGTAAAAGATAAAGCTACTTTAAAATACTTGGGCCTAAAAGATGCTGTAATAAATTTAAACCGTACCGATTCTGTTTGGAATTACCAGTTTTTAATTGATTATTTTTCTTCTCCCAAAAACCCCAATACCAAACCAAAAAAAGGGATTGAAATTGATTTTAAAGTTGTTGAACTTGAAAATTTCAGGCTTCACAAAACTGATAAATGGATTGGCCAGGATTTGAATGTTGCAGTAAACAAACTGAATATTGATGCTGATGTAATCGATTTCTCTAACAAAAAGATTTCTATTAATTTTATCAAAGCAGATAAACCCATTTTTTTTCAAAGCAATTATACAGGCAACAGGCCCCCATTAAATACAGCTTCCCTCACCCCAATTAAGGTTACTGTGCCGGCACAATATAAATGGAATAATGATGGTTGGGTAGTAAGTGTAAAAGATATTGAGCTGAGCAATGGCAGTTTTCAAAACGAAAAGGAAACAGAAAGAATGCCCTTTACCGACAGGTTTGATGGGCAACACTTTTTGTTTGCAGCAATAAATGGCCAACTTAAAAATGTACAATTTATAAAAGATACACTTAGTGCAACAATAAATTTATCTACTAAAGAAAAATGCGGATTTGAGGTTAAAAAATTACAATCCAATATAAAATTTACTCCGGAAATAATGGAGTTCAACAACCTTAATCTTGTAACCAACAAAAGCAGGCTGGGTAATTATTACTCGATGAGTTACGATGACTTTAATAAAAGCATGAATGATTTTTTGCATAGTGTTACATTAAAAGGAAAATTTGAAAACAGCCAGATACACAGTGATGATATAGCTTTTTTTGCCCCTGCCTTAAAAACATGGCACCGCACATTTGATATAGATGGTACAGCAAGAGGAGAAATTGATAATCTTAGTGCAAAAAATATATTTATAAAAAGTGGCAATACAACAGTTGATGGCGACATTGCATTAAGAGGGTTGCCCGATATTAAAACTACTTTTATTGATTTTAAATCAACCAATCTGCAAACAAATTATTACGACCTTGTAACTATTATCCCTTCTCTAAAAAATATTACAATGCCCCAGCTGAGTAAACTGGGTAATATAAATTTTAAAGGAAATTATACTGGTTTTATAAATGATTTTGTGACCTATGGAAATATTAGTACCAACCTTGGCAATATCATTGCGGATATCAATATGAAGTTGCCCGAAAATAAACCGGCCACTTATTCAGGAAAGATATCTTCTTCGGGATTTAAGCTGGGGCAATTTTTAAATACCAATTCAGTTGGCAATATTGCATTAGATGGCAATATTGTTGGTAGTGCGTTTACATTAAAAGATTTAAAAGCAAATTTTAAGGGAAATATTCATCGGCTGGAATTTAAAGACTATAATTATAATAACATAACTGTTGACGGCAGTTTTGATAAGCAAATATTTACCGGCCACGGAAATGTAAATGACCCTAATTTAAAAATTGAAGGCTTTAATGGTTCAATAAGCCTTGCAGGCAAAGAACCTGCATTTAATTTTGATGCTGATTTACAAAAATCAAATTTTAAAAACCTGCATTTTGCCACAGAAGACTTTGCTTTAACCGGACGCTTTAATCTGAACTTTACAGGAAATAATATTGATAAATTTTTAGGCTCAGCAAAAGTTTACAATGCCACTCTACTGCACAACAATAATAAATTATCTTTTGATTCTCTTTGGTTAAGCTCCAATATTTCAGAAGGAAAAAAATACCTCTCTTTTCAAACCAACGAAATAGAAGGTAACATTACAGGTAATTTTAAAATACTGGAACTGCCCGATGCTTTTAAAGTTTTTTTAAACCGCTACTATCCTGCATACATACCAAAACCTAAATACAATGTAAGCAACCAGGATTTTAGTTTTTTTATTAAAACAAAAGAAGTAGATGAGTATGTGCAATTGCTGGATAAAAAATTAAAAGGTTTTAATAACGCAACTTTCAGCGGCACCCTTAATTTGGCTCAAAACGAATTGAATGTAAACGCAAAAATTCCTGAATTTGAATATGATAAAAAAATATTCAATAGTGTTAATCTTCAAAGTAAGGGAGATTTAGAAGCACTTAATACTACAATAACTGTAGGGGATATTACATTAAACGACAGTCTGCATTTTCCCGAAACTAATTTAACTATTAAATCAAACAACGACATTTCGGAAATTGCATTAAAAACCAGCGCCAGTAAAACAATAAGCCAGGCAGAGTTAAATGCAACGGTTAAAACTTTAAACGATGGTGTAAAGATCCACTTCTCTCCTTCTTCATTTATCCTCAACGATAAAAAGTGGCAGTTGGAAAAAGATGGAGAACTTACCATCCGTAAATCTTATATTGATGCAAGCGAAGTAAAATTTGTACAGGGTAATCAGGAGGTTATTTTTTCTACAGAACCAGCAGAAGATGGAACAGATAATACGAATGTAATTGCAAAACTAAAAAAAGTAAACATTGATGATTTTACCCCCTTCTTTTTAAAAAATCCAAGGCTGGAAGGAATTTTAACAGGTACAATTACATTAATCGACCCCTTTGGAAAACAAATTGTTGAATATGATGCAACAGCAGAAAATTTCAGATTAGATGATAAGGATATCGGCAATTTAACTTTAAAAGGAGCAGTTAACACAACAACAGGATTGGTAAAAATTAATGCAAATACTGATAACAAGCAATATAAATTTAATATTGATGGAAGTTTGAATTACAAAAATGATTCATTGAACAACCAGCTTAATATTGATTTATTAGCAGACCGGTTTGATATTAGTTTATTGAATAATTACCTGGGGAGTATATTTAGCAATATGAAGGGAGATGCTGTAAGTAATTTAAAAATAACCGGCGGACTAAAGCATCAATCTTATAGTGGAAACGTAACAGTAACCGAGGGATCTTTAAAAGTGAATTACACCCAGTGTAAATACAACTTCAGCAACGAAACTGTTATTTTTAATCCGGGCGAAATAGACTTTGGTGTAATGCAATTGAAAGACACTTTAAACAATACAGGTACTGCAAGCGGTAAGCTGTACTATAATAATTTCTTTCAGGATATGTCTTTCGATAATATCCAATTTGAAACCGGCAAGATGCTGTTATTAAATACAACCGAAAAAGATAACAGCCAGTTTTTTGGAAAAGTAATTGGCAATGCATCAATGACTTTAAACGGGCCTATTACTGATATGAAAATGAAAATAAAAGGCGAACCCTCTATTTTAGATACCAGCAACATTTCTTTACTAACCGGCGAGGGAAGAGAAGCAAATGTTATTGATTATATAGATTTTATTCAATTTGGTACAAAAATGGAAGACGTAAAGAATAAACAGGGAACAAGTTTTTTTGTTGATATGGATTTAAGATCTAACCCTGCATGCAAAATTGATGTGATATTGGATGAAGCTACCGGTGACGTTATAAAAGGACGTGGTAATGGTGACCTGAATATAACTGTGGGTACAAAAGAACCATTAAGCATCAGGGGGAGGTATAACATAACAGATGGTGAATACAAATTCAATTTTCAAACAGTTTTTAAAAGATATTTCAGCATTAAAAAAGGTTCTACTATTACCTGGAACGGCGATCCCTACCTGGCACAGATAAAAATTGATGCAGAATACCTTGCCCCCAATGTAGATTTAAAAAACTTATCTGCAAATAATGATAAGTTTAAATTAAAATCAGATATAAATATTGTGGCGCATTTAACCAACACTTTAAAAGAACCAAAAATATCTTTTGAATTTTTAATTCCCAAAGACAAACAAAATGAACAGACCAATGACCCCATTGTACAGGAAAACCTGAAAAAATTCAGCAAAGATGAGAATGAACAAAACAGGCAGGTAGCTTCATTACTTTTGTTTAACACGTTTATTAATGACGGCGGGGGCGGGTTTGGAGCGTCAACTGCTAATTTTTTATCGGGTACCGTTGGCCAGATTATTTCTGGTTTTTTAAATAACCAGTTAACTAAGTTTTTTCAACGTGTATTTAAGGATCCTACTATTACTCCTTATTTAACTTTTAACAGCAATTACAACCTCACCAGCAAAGAACTCATTAATGCACTGGAAGCATCGGGCAATTTTGGATTTAAAAAGGAATATTTAAATGGTCGTTTAGTTGTTTCCCTAGGAGGAAATATCGATTATAATAATCCTTACATTTTACAGGCACGAAATACCAACGTTTTACTTACACCTGATATAACTGTAGAATATATTTTATCTGCCGACGGGAAATTGCGTATAGTAGGTTTTAACAGAACCAGTGTGGATGTTACCTTAGGCCAAAGAAACAGAACGGGATTAAGACTTTCCTATCAAAAAGATTTTGATAAGAAAAAGAAAAAAAAGCCGGTAATAAATACCAGACCCAATTAACCGTTCAAAATATTATGCCCCAGTTTATCTTTCTTTGCTTGTAAATATTTTTCGTTGTGTGGATTAGATTTTATTTCGATGGCTACATTATCCACTACTTCTAATCCATAACCTAAAAGACCGGCACGTTTGCGTGGGTTGTTACTCATCAGTTTCATTTTACTTACACCTAAATGCCGTAAAATTTGTGCACCAACGCCATAATCTCTTTCATCCATTCCAAAACCCAATTCCAAATTGGCTTCTACAGTATCCATCCCCTGCTCCTGAAGTTTATAAGCTTTTAATTTATTTAATAATCCAATACCCCTCCCTTCCTGGTTCATGTACAATATTAATCCCTTTCCTTCCTTTTCTATCATTTTCATGGCATGATGAAGTTGGTCACCGCAATCGCATCTTAATGATCCTAAAATATCCCCGGTCATACAACTGCTGTGTACCCTGACTAAAACGGGTTCATCTTTTTGCCAATTGCCCTTTTTTAGTGCCAAATGAATATCCCCTGTATTCAATTGTTTAAACGCTATTAAATCAAATACTCCATATTTGGTGGGCATTTGTACACTTACTTCTTCTTTTATTAAAGTTTCTGTTTTTAACCTGTATTCAATTAAATCTTTTATTGAAATTAATTTAAGGTCGAATTTTTTTGCAATCTCTATAAGTTGCGGTAGCCTAGCCATGCTGCCATCTTCATTCATAATTTCAACCAAAACTCCCGCAGGATAAAAGCCAGCCAACTGCGCCATATCAATAGTAGCTTCTGTATGGCCTGTACGCCGTAAAACGCCGCCTTTTTTTGCTCTTAAAGGAAAAATATGACCCGGCCTGCCTAATTCTTCCGGCCTGGTTGCAGGATTAACTAATGCCTGAACCGTTTTAGCCCTGTCATGAGCAGAAATGCCAGTAGTGCAACCTTGTCCCAATAAATCCACACTTACAGTAAATGCAGTTTCATGCAGTGAAGTATTATCTACAACCATTGGTGGTAATTGTAATTCATTACATCTTTCTTCCACCAAAGGCGCACATATAAGTCCTCTGCCATGTGTGCTCATAAAGTTGATAATCTCGGGCGTTATGCATTCAGCAGCACCTATAAAATCCCCTTCATTTTCTCTGTCCTCGTCATCAACCACAATTATTAGCTTTCCTTTTTTAATATCTGCTATGGCACTTTCAATACTATCCAACATATTTATTATTTATAAGACAAAGGTAACAAGGATTATCTTTTGAGCTGAGTAATACTCTTTTTGAAATAAGGAATATTTAGTTTAAAATTTCCCTGTTAAACATGTCGAAAATTCATTATTTAAAATGATAACTTAGTATTTAAGCAACCTAATTTAATAAAGCAGCGATTGTTATGCAATTGTTGCCTTTTAATTTGTTAATAAAAGTTGGCGCAAATTCGCCAATTATTTACTTTCTTTGCCATCGAATAAAACTAACTATTATGAGAATTAAAAAAATTGTACGTGTATTAACTGTACTATTAATTTTTCCCTTTGCCTTAGCAGCTCAGGTTACTACCGGCAGCATTAGTGGAAATGTAAAAGATGCTAAAGGTGCTGTACTTACGGGAGCAACTATTGAAGTATTGCACGAACCATCCGGATCGGTTTACAGGGCAGCATCAGGTAAAAATGGTGTATTTAATATTCCCAGTTTACGTATAGGCGGGCCTTATAAAGTAACTATAAGCTATGTGGGTTTCAGGCAGGAAGTGATTAATGATGTTTATGTTCAGTTAGGCGAGGCTTCAAAAATAAATATTATTCTTACAGATGCCAATGCTGCATTAACAGAAGTTGTTGTAACCGGAGCAGCAAGAAAAGGCGCCTTGATTTCTAAAGACAGAAAAGGTACTTCTACCAATATTAATAGAAGGTTGATTGCTGCAATGCCCACACTTTCAAGAAGCATGGCTGACTTTTCCAGGTTAACACCACAAGCCAGTGGCACTTCATTTGCCGGGCAGGATAACCGCTTTATTAACCTTACTGTTGACGGCTCTATCTTCAACAATTCATTTGGTTTACAGGCATTACCGGGCAGCCAAACCAGTGCTTCCCCAATATCTATTGATGCTATAGAAGAAGTTCAAATCAATCTTTCCCCATACAGTGTAAAAGATGCAGGTTTTACAGGTGCAAGCATTAATGCGGTTACCCGTAGCGGAACTAATACTTTTCATGGTTCTGGATTTTATAATAACCGTAACCAGGGTTTGGTTGGAACAAAAGCAGGTTCAGACGGTAAAACCCCAGTAACCATTGCAAATTTTGATGTAAAGCAATATGGCTTTACATTTGGCGGCCCAATTATTAAAAACAAGTTATTCTTTTTTGCTAATTATGAAAATGAAAAAAGAACTGACCCGGGAACAGGATTTACTTCCGACAATGGTGCAAACTCAGGGCAAACCAATGTATCAAGGGTTAAACAAACAGATTTAGATGCATTATCTACTTTTGTAAAAACTAATTTAGGATACGATCCCGGAAAATATGAAGGTTATGAATTTCTTACAAAAAGTTATAAAAT
>JAYSTT010000353.1:0-3168 GCA_043719495.1 Ferruginibacter sp.
AAAAAAAGTTGGGAACAATTAATAGATCAATACATCAATAAAACATTAGGCATAAAAGTAGATTTTGATTTTCCCGCACTCAAAGATTCGACACAACCCTGGGGTCATTGGGATAATTATTTTACGCTTACCACACATATTGATGATTATTGGGCTCGTTTTTTTACACCTATTGCTCCCGCTGGAAACATTAATATTACCATTGGAGATTACATCGTTTTTGTAAGAGATCATATGCTTGCCCTTCAAGATAAAAAATCTGTTATTGGTAAAGAAGCTGCAGAAAAATTATTTTTTGGAAAACCAAATTATGCAACGGGATGGTACAATGCAAGATGGAATGGTATGAATATAGCTTATTGCCCGGGCAGGGGAGGTTTGTTTAGCAGTTATATTGAAATTATTAAAGAAAAAAATATTGGCATCATTGTTTTATGTAACAGTGGCGCGTTAGATGGCCGCGCTGGAGCTTCTAACCTGGTAAAATTATTGCGCAATTATTATGCACGATAATACTGGTTGAATACAACCATTACCTTTGTTTCCTAAAATTAAGTATGGCTAAAATTATTGCAATGATTCCGGCACGATATGCCGCTACCCGTTTTCCTGGTAAGCTCATGCAATTGTTGGAAAACAAAACAGTAATAAGGCATACCTATGATAATACAGTAGCTACTGGCCTCTTTGATGAAGTAATGGTGGTAACCGATAGTGAAATTATTTTTAACGAAATTACGAATGGCGGCGGCAAAGCAGTAATGAGTAAAAAGGAACATGAAAGTGGCAGCGACAGAATAGCGGAAGCGGTTGCACCATTAGATGTTGATATTGTTTTGAACGTGCAGGGGGATACTCCTTTTATTAAAAAAGAACCGCTGGAAAAATTATTGAACTGTTTCAAAGATGTTTCTGTGCAAGTTGCTTCAATGATACAGGTTCTTTCAAAGGAAAATGAAATTAATGATCCAAATTTTGTGAAAGTGGCGATTGATAAAAATAACAACGCTCTGTTCTTTAGCCGTTCAGTTATTCCTTATAAAAGAAATTCTCAAACAACTATAACTTATTATGAGCATATAGGAGTATACGCATTTCGTAAACAGGCTTTATTAAACTTTACACAATGGCCGGTTTCACCACTTGAAGATGCAGAAAAAATTGAATGTCTCCGTTACCTCGAAAATGGAGTATCCCTGCGCATGCTCATCGTAGATTATATGGGAATAGAAATAGACACTCCGGAAGATCTTGAAAAAGCCAAACGGTTGTTTTGATCTTACTATTTTAACTTCTTTAATAATTACTTTGTTTTTTTACCCGGTTAACTAGTGTCATATTAATCATAAGCTGTCGTATAACCCACAAAATCTCAATGGCAACAAAGTGTTTTTCTTAGTACTTTTTGTGGGAAAGCATTTGCGCAACAATAAACTTAACACTGTGTGTTATAAAAATTATTATTCTTTTCAAAAAGCAAAGCCAACAAACAAAATCAATCTGTCAATTTTTTAAAAAATGGCAGTACTTTTTCAGGACCAACACTCCTTATCCTTTTTTTTGGAGCAATTACTCTTCCTAAAAAAAGATATTCTTTGCCTTAGTTTTTCATATCTTTCTTATACCAATAACGATTGCTTATGAATAAGAACAAGCTTTTTCAATATTCTATTGTGGCGTCTCTTGCCGGCTTTATTTTTGGATTCGATACGGTTGTTATCTCGGGAGCAAACCTTCCGATTAAAGAACTTTGGCATACTTCACCCTGGTTCCATGGATTTTTTATTATGTCTATGGCTTTATGGGGTACTGTTGTTGGAGCTTTATTTGGGGGAATTCCCACCGAAAAATACGGAAGAAAGAAAGTATTACTATGGATCGGAATATTTTTTGCCCTTTCGGCCATAGGTACAGCGGTTGCCCAGGACCCTTATACCTTTTCATTTTTTCGGTTTCTCGGAGGTTTAGGTATCGGTGTATCATCAGTAGTAGCGCCTACTTATATTTCAGAAATTTCAACACCTGCTACACGGGGAAAATTAGGTGCACTTTACCAGTTCAATATTGTTTTCGGAATATTCATAGCCTTTCTCTCCAATTACTTTTTAAAAGGATTTGATGGGGCAAATGATTGGCGATGGATGCTCGGTATATTAGCAATCCCTTCGGTTGTTTATACTTTAATGGTGATGGGAGTTCCGGAAAGCCCACGTTGGCTGATTACGCAAAAAAACGATCAACCTACGGCGAGGAAAGTATTAACGCAGATAGGCGTCACCTATATAGATGATGAAATTTCGTCTATCCTTGCCAGTAAAAAGAAAGATGAGGCGACTGACAAAACCATTCATTTTTTTAGTGTTAAATATCATAAAATAATTTGGTTGGCTTTTATGATTGCATTTTTTAATCAATTGTCGGGTATAAATTTTATTCTGTATTATGCTCCGGAAATTTTAGAAAAAGCAGGTCTTGCTGCGAAAGACTCATTATTCAATTCAATTGCCATTGGAGGTATTAATCTCATTTTTACATTTATTGGGCTTTACCTTATAGATCGTTTAGGAAGAAAAACATTGCTGATTATTGGTTCAATCGGTTATATTTTTAGTTTGGCAATGGTTGCCTGGTCCTTTTATTCGCATCAGCCACCTGCATTTTTAATGACATTTCTATTGATATTTATTGCATCGCATGCTATTGGGCAGGGAGCTGTAATATGGGTTTTTATATCTGAGATATTTCCAAATAAAACAAGGGCCGCCGGCCAATCGTTTGGAGCCAGCATCCATTGGGTATTTGCCGCATTAATTACGTTGATAACGCCTGTTTTTTTAGATGACGAAAAGGGGGTACTAAAAGATGAGCCCTGGAAAATATTTGCTTTTTTTTCGGCAATGATGGTATTGCAATTGATTTGGGTTTTAATAAGAGTTCCTGAAACAAAAGGAATATCTCTCGAAGCCTTAGAGAAAAAACTTGTTAGTTAATTTTTTTCATTAATATATGTGCAGCCAATGAAAGCAATTATTTTTTTATACAGTTTGATTTTTTCAGTAACTGTAGAAGCGCAAGCACTGCTTTATAAAGAACCATACCGCCCGCAATTTCATTTTTCTCCTCCCCTGTATTGGATCAACGATCCCAACGGGCTGGTATATCATAACG
>JAYSTT010000354.1:0-7694 GCA_043719495.1 Ferruginibacter sp.
ACCAATACATCATTTGCAAATATTGTTAAAACGAGGCTTAATTCTTTACTAACTACTTTTCTGCAACTGGCAGAGTGTCAATTAATGTAGCCTATTAAATAAAAGATATTATGAACCGGAGAAAATTTTTAGGTAATACTGCACTTTTTACTGTGCCCCTTATGATAAAGGGTATTCCTGTTTTTGCAGGCGACGGCGCATTGCATCCTTTTTTACAGGCGTTAACCATTTCTAACGTCAATTGCGGTAAAGTGTTGGTGGTAATACAAATGAATGGAGGTAATGATGGCCTGAATATGGTTATACCTTTGGACAGGTACACCGAATTAAATAATGCAAGGCCCAATTTATTAATTCCATCCGGTTCGGTGCTGGCCTTAAACGGCACAACTACCACAGGTCTGCATCCGGCCATGACTGGCCTTAGAGATTTATTTAATGATGGAAAGGTTAACCTGGTTCAGGGTGTATCTTATCCTAATCCAAATTTCAGCCACTTTCAGGCACAGGATATTTGGTTTTCCGGTGCAAACACATTGCCTACGCCAGATACTGGCTGGCTTGGCCGGCAATTAGACACTACCTATCCGGGTTTTCCTACTGGTTATCCAAATGCAACTACGCCTGATCCTTTGGCCATACAAATAGGGGGTGCTTTGCCTCTATCATTGCAGGGTCCCAATATAAGTATGGGTTATAACGCACCAAATCCGGCAGCATTAATAAATGTAGCTACAGGTACTCCGGCATCTGCACCGGTAAGCGATTACGGAACGGAGCTTACTTTTATACGAATGATGAAAGATCAAAGTAATGCTTATGCTTCCAGTATAACTACTGCTTACAATGCACAGGTAACATTATCTACAATGTATCCGGCGTCAGGCAACTCTTTAGCCGATCAGCTTAAAATTGTAGCAAGACTGATTGGTGGGGGATTAGGAACACCTGTTTATATTGTTAATCACCCTGATAGTTTTGATACCCATGTGGACCAGGTGGTGGCGGGAAATACCGGAACAGGAAATCATGCAGATATTTTATCCAAACTTTCTGTTGCTATTTCAGCTTTTCAAAATGATATTACACTTATGGGTAAGGCCAATAAAGTAACTGGTATGACTTTTAGTGAATTTGGCCGCCGGGTTATTGCTAACACCAGTGTGGGTACCGACCATGGCTCGGGGGCACCGGTAATATTTTTTGGTGCCGGATTAATTGGAGGGGTTACCGGAACCTCGCCTGCGTTGCCCACTAATCCTACTGCCAGTACACAGGTACCCCTGCAGTACGATTTCAGGCAACTGTACGCTACCGTTATGCAAAAATGGTTGTGTATGACCAGTACCGAATCGCAAAGTATTTTAAATGGCACTTACGCCACTGTTCCACTCTTTACCGAAATTGTTTTACCATTAGATGGTATGGAACTTAATGCATTGTGGGAAGGTGAATTTGCAAGATTGGAATTTGAAGTTTTTGAAAATGATTCCTACGATACTTTTGTGGTGGAGCGTTCTGTAAACGGTACTGATTTTCAGTTGGTGAATACTATAAAAAATAACAGCAGCAGCAATCAGCAAAAGTATGTTTATAAAGATGCCCGTATAAATGCCCCTTTAGTTTATTACCGTATTAAGGGTATATCAAGGCAAGGCGCTGTTTCTTATTCAAAAATTGAAAAGCTTAAAAATACTCATAAGCAGGAGCTAAGGGTTTATCCAAACCCGGTAACCAACTTTACCATTAATATTGAGTTTTTAAGCAGCGTCAACGAAAATGTATCCATAACACTATATGGTACCAAAGGAGAAAAACTATATTACAACCAGATAAATCCCAGAGGTAACAGGGTAATTAGTTTTAAAGTGCCCAATTATTTTGATGTGCAAACGCTGTACATTTTAAATATTTCATACAGTGGTACTGTTATAAACGAAAAAGTATTATTTGAGTAGTTTTTTTTTATTATGGTTACCGTGTTGATAGTACTCCTTATTGGTATTGACTGCGTATTAATTTTGGTATAAAATTTATACACTGATAACAGGTTTATTGAAATGGAAGAAATGGAGTTAACTAAAGGAAACTCCATTTCCTAATTGGCCCATAGTCGTTGGCTGGCGCACATGGGTTTGGGATATATGTAGCGGGTTAACAGCAATTACCCCAGTATTTTAGAAATAAAGTCTGAATGCAAGCTGATTTTCATAAAAGCGGCCAGTCCTAAAATAATACCCAACAAAGCTATACCCGAAGAAAAATAAAGCAGCCAATTTTTTTGGGTAAGAGAAGTAATACCAAACATAGCAATGGCAATGGTTAAAAAAGCATCTGTCATATCAAACTGGTCGTCAAAAAGATTAATGTCATTATATTCTTTTTGAAACCCTTCTGCCTCAGCTTTAATAACCGCCTTTTCTTTTTCATATTGGTTAACTTCTGCCTGATATTTTTTTATTATCTCGCTGTTACCGAAAGCGTTTTGTGATTGTAGTACAATCAAAATATTTCTGGCTATAGTTTCTTTAGTACTTTTTGCCTCAAAATACGACCACGAATTTATGTAACGTGCCTGTGCCCGAGACATTGACTGAACAATATTGCCGTCTTTAACATTACAAAGAGCCAAAAATGTTGCGGTTATAGCAACAAAAAGCGCTACCCTCGAATTGATCTTATTTTTACCTGTAAGCTCAATAGTTTCCTTAATAGTTTCATTTATATCACTCATAAGTTAATTTTTAGCTTAATGAATCCGGTATTCAAAAATAGTTATTTTCCAACAACGTATTTTTGTGATTTTGAGGACTGATGGGAGAAATAGACCTAATAATAAGATGAGTTTATTTAAGAAAAATTTTCGACTATCACTCAAAATGGGAAGTTGCCTGCAACCCTATTGATCAAAGGCAGAAAGCAAGAATGCATTGGCATAAAGAATATAATTTCCCTTTTTAACCCCTTGTTCATATACCAAAAATCCTTACCTTTGCGGCGCTAAAAAGTACAGTAATAACAGGATGGCGCAGTATTTATTTAGCATAGTATGAGAGTATAATAAAACATATCACCACCCTGAACCGGCAAAAAGCCAGTTCATCTACAGGGAAAGCTACGCTTAAATTTATAAGCTGATAAAAGTTCAGTAAAGAAATACAGTACAAGAGTGATTGATTTTCACTTTTTTACTAAAAAAGCAAAAATTAGCAAACATCGGTTGTCAATGAAGTTCAACAGGACTTCAACAGCGGGGCAAATAAAAAGAAACTATTAAAAACAAAAACAATAAACAACAAATAAGATGGGAGATTTACGTTATCAACGCAACTTTGGAATTGCCGCTCATATTGATGCCGGTAAAACTACTACCACCGAACGTATATTATATTATACCGGGGTAAATCATAAAATAGGTGAGGTACATGATGGTGCCGCCACTATGGACTGGATGGCACAGGAGCAAGAAAGGGGTATCACTATTACCAGTGCTGCTACTACCTGCTTTTGGAACTTTCCAATGGCAAATGGTAAAAAATTACCAGATACACATCAATACAAATTCAACATTATTGATACGCCGGGCCACGTGGATTTTACTGTGGAAGTAGAACGTAGTTTACGTGTTCTGGATGGTTTGCTGGCATTATTTTGTGCTGTATCTGGTGTAGAGCCACAATCTGAAACTGTTTGGCGTCAGGCAAATAAATATAAAGTGCCCCGTGTTGGATTTGTAAATAAAATGGATAGAAGTGGTGCCGATTTTTTAAACGTGGTTAAGCAAATTAAGGAAATGCTGGGTGCTAAAGCAGTGCCTTTGCAATTGCCTATTGGTGCCGAAGATAATTTTAAAGGCGTGGTAGATTTAATTACCATGAAAGGAATTGTATGGGATGAAGCAGGACAGGGTATGACTTTTGACGAAGTGCCTATTCCGGAAGATATGATTGAAGAGGTAAACGAATGGAGGCAGCATTTAATTGAAGCCGTTGCCGATTATGATGATAAGCTGTTGGAAAAATTCTTTGATGATCCTAACTCGATTACCGAAGCTGAAATTCATGAAGCTATCCGTAAAGCAACAATTGATATTTCTATCATCCCAATGATGTGTGGTTCATCTTTTAAAAACAAAGGTGTGCAAACTGCATTGGATGCTATCGTTCGTTACCTGCCTGGTCCTTTGGATATTGAAGCGGTTAAAGGAACCAATCCTGATACCGGTGAAGAATTATTGCGCCATGCAGATCCAAAAGAACCATTCAGTGCTTTGGCATTTAAGATCATGACCGATCCTTTTGTGGGTCGTTTAGCGTTCTTCCGGGCATATAGTGGCCGTCTGGATTCTGGTTCTTATGTACTGAACACCCGTACCGGTAAAAAGGAACGTATCAGCCGTATTATGCAGATGCATGCTAACAAACAAAACCCGGTTGATTATATTGAAGCTGGTGATATTGGTGCTGCAGTAGGTTTTAAAGATATTAAAACCGGTGATACACTTTGTAACGAAGACAATCCGATTGTGTTGGAAGCAATGACTTTCCCTGAACCGGTTATCTCTGTTGCGGTTGAACCAAAAACACAGGCCGACGTTGATAAAATGGGTATGGCAATTGCAAAACTGGTGGAAGAGGATCCTACACTACGTGTAAAGACAGACGAAGAAACCGGCCAGACCATTTTGAGTGGTATGGGTGAGTTGCATCTGGAAATTATTGTTGACCGTATGCGTCGTGAGTTTAAAGTTGAAATTAACCAGGGTGCTCCACAGGTTGCTTACAAAGAAGCATTCCATAATTCAATTGAGCACAGGGAAACCTTGAAAAAACAAACCGGTGGCCGTGGTAAATTTGCCGATATCATTTTTGAAATCGGGCCTGCCGACGAAGAGTTTTTGAAAGATAAAGAGATCAACAAAGGAAGTAATTTTCAGTTTGTGAACGGTTTGTTTGGTGGTAGTATTCCAAAAGAATTTGTACCCGCCATTCAGAAAGGTTTTGAAACGGCAATGACTACCGGCGTACTTGCTGGTTACCCGATGGAGAGTATGAAAGTACGTGTGTTTGATGGTAGCTTCCACCAGGTGGATAGTGATGCGATGAGTTTTGAGCTTTGCGCAAAACAAGGATACCGTGAAGCCGGCCGTAAAGCAAAACCTGTTTTACTGGAACCGATCATGAAAGTGGAAGTGCTTACACCAGACCAATACATGGGTGATGTTACAGGTGATTTGAACCGCAGACGTGGTATGTTGGAAGGTATGGATAGCAAACATGGTGTGCAGGTTATTAAAGCCAAAGTGCCATTAAGCGAAATGTTTGGTTATGTTACGCAGTTGCGTTCATTATCGAGCGGCCGTGCTACTTCTACCATGGAGTTCAGCCATTATTCTCCTGCGCCAACTAATATTGCAGAAGCGGTAATGGCCAAGCAAAGAGGAAAAAAGATAGTGGAAGATTAAACTCTCTTCAAATCCTTTTGCTGAAGTTGATTAAAAAGAAATAGGAATTATAAAACTGAAGCCCCATTCTGAAAAGAGCGGGGCTTTTTTAATGGCATACAGAAGCGAAGAGATTGCTGGATAAAATATTGATAATTCTATAGGCTGTTTCTCTGCCCCTTTGCATGGCATTTCCATAATTGAAATTAAATGTTTAGCGTGTGAAGACTTATTTTTGCTTTTAAATTTTTCATTTGAACGCTTCCATTTTTTTATTAACCCCTCCATTTACGCAACTGAATACTCCGTATCCGGCAACGGCTTATTTAAAAGGGTTTTTAAATACAAAAAGTATAAGCGCCTGGCAGGCAGATTTGGGAATAGAAGTTATAGTGGAATTATTTTCTAAAAATGGATTGAAAAAATTATTTGCAATCATTGATTCCACTAAGGAAATTTCTATCAACGCTAAACGAATTATTACTTTACAAAACGATTATATTAATACTATTGACGCAGTAATATATTTTTTGCAGGGTAAAAATCCCGAACTCTCCCCACTTATCAGCAAAAGAGATTTTTTACCGGAGGCAAGCCGCTTTGCACAAACCGATGATTTGTTGTGGGCATTTGGCAGTATGGGAAACCAGGATAAAGCCAAACATTTGGCAACCTTGTATCTGGAAGATTTGAGTGATTTAATAAAAGAGTGTGTGGATGAACATTTTGGCTTTAGCCGCTATGCAGAAAAATTAGGCAGAAGCGCCAACAGCTTTGATGAATTGTATAATGAGTTGCAAAAGGATTACACTTATCTCGATAAAATACTGATTGATATTTTAGAAAAGAAGATGCTGCAGGTACAGCCTGAAATGGTTTGCATCTCTGTGCCTTTTCCTGGAAATTTATATGCCTCATTGCGCTGCGGCCAATGGATAAAGAAAAATTATCCTGCTGTAAAAATTTGTATGGGTGGGGGTTTTGCAAATACTGAATTACGTTCGCTGAGTGATAAAAGAGTTTTTGAGTTTTACGATTTTATTACACTGGATGATGGCGAAGCGCCAATTGAAAATTTATTTCATTTTATAAATGGCAAAAAAAATATTAGCCAACTAAAACGAACTTTTACATTGGTTGATGGCGAAGTAAAGTATATCAACAATACTGTCTGCATAGATTATAAACAAGGGCAGGTGGGCACTCCGGATTACAGCGATTTTTTATTAGACCAATATATATCTGCAATTGAAGTGGTAAATCCTATGCACAGTTTATGGAGCGATGGAAGATGGAATAAATTGACTATGGCACATGGTTGTTACTGGGGTAAATGTACTTTTTGCGATATCAGTTTAGATTATATAAAACTTTATGAACCCATCACGGCTGAATTACTTTGTAACCGGATGGAAGAAATTATTGCACAAACGGGGCAAAATGGTTTTCACTTTGTAGATGAAGCAGCACCCCCAGTGTTGATGAGGGCATTAAGTTTAGAAATCATTAAAAGGAAATTAGTAGTAAGTTGGTGGGCCAATATCCGTTTTGAAAAAAGCTTTAGCCGTGATTTGTGTTTGTTGCTGAAAGCAGCAGGATGTATTGCTGTGTCGGGAGGGCTGGAAGTTGCATCAGACAGGATATTGCAATTAATTGACAAAGGAATTACAGTAGCCCAGGTAGCTAAAGTAAATAAGCATTTTACTGAAGCCGGCATAATGGTACATGCGTATTTGATGTATGGCTTTCCCTCTCAAACTGCTCAGGAAACTATTGACTCTTTGGAAATGGTGCGCCAGTTATTTGAGACTGGAATTTTGCAATCGGCTTTTTGGCATTTGTTTACTATGACGGCTCATAGCCCTGTTGGATTAAACCCCGAAAAATATAAAGTACATAAACTAACAGAAAACATTGGCAGCTTTGCCAATAACGATATTGTGCATCTTGACCCTACAGGTGCTGATCATGAAAGTTTTAGTTTTGGTTTAAAAAAATCTTTACTGAATTATATGCATGGCACCTGCTTTGATGTGCCTTTACATAATTGGTTTGATTTTAAAACACCTAAAACAACTATTGTTCCTGATTATATTGCCAAGGTTTTATTAGAAGAAGAATATGTAGCCGTACAACCCAATTCCAAAGTGGTGTGGTTGGGTAATACCCCGGTAGTTGAAATAATTTCTAAATCAAAAAAAGGCAGTCACTGGGAGATATGTTCTTTAACTTTTGAAACTAAAAAAGAAAC
>JAYSTT010000355.1:0-7693 GCA_043719495.1 Ferruginibacter sp.
TGGCGATGGTGAGGATGGCAGAATAAAAAGTGCGATTGGTATTGGGACTTTACTGGAAGATGGCATTGGCGATACAATAAGGGTTTCACTTACTGAAGACCCTGAATTAGAAATACCGGTTTGTAAAGATATTGTGAAAAGATACAGCCCCCCCGCCCCACAAAAGGGGGATTTAGATACTGCCAATGCAACACAGAATTATATTTCTGAGAATGAAAACCCCAATAATATTAAAAACTCCAGTTCCCCCCTTCGGGGGGCGGGGGGGCTCTATTCTCCATTTGAATATAAAAGAAGAGAAACATTTGCAGTGGGAAATATTGGCGGCAAACATGTGCCTGTTGTAATAGCCGATTTTAGCAAGTATGAAAAGATAACGGCTGAAAACTTACAGGCTATTGGTTATACTTATGATGCAACTTCCGACAAATGGAATATTGGTGATGCGGCGGCTGATTACATATTTTGTAATGCGCTGCTTGATTTTGATTTACCAGGCACATTGAAAGTACTATTGTTTCATGAACTATGGCTGAAAGCGAAAGACAAAGAAAAGTATATTCCCCTTTTTAATGCTCCGCAATATCTTGATGAGAGTGTCGAAAAATCATCAAGCCTTAATTTTATCATGATTGATTATTTCTGGGATGATTACAATGCAGCACCAGGGAAAAAATTATTGACGCTTTTAGAAAAAGATACAACCGCAGTTATCTGTTTCAGTTCTCCCAATAAAAATGCAATGCAAAATGTGCGGAGCATGTTAGTTGATTTAGTGAATAAAAATATTAAGAACCCGGCCATAATAATTTGTGATGCCAGTCATGCAGCAATGGATGAAAATTTAATTCACTATTCCATAGAAGCAGGCGGATTATTGCTGGATGGCTTTTGCGATGGCGTATGTTTTGGATATCATTATGGAAATAAAACTATTACTCCGCAAACAAAAATATTAAACTCTATTGCATTTGGAATTTTACAGGCCACCCGTACAAGAATCTCTAAAACAGAATACATCAGTTGCCCCAGTTGTGGCCGAACTTTATTTGACCTGCAGGAAACCACTGCAAAAATTCGTGCAGTTACCAATCATTTAAAAGGTGTGAAAATTGCAATTATGGGTTGCATTGTAAATGGCCCCGGCGAAATGGCCGATGCGGATTTTGGTTATGTAGGCAGCGGCGTGGGTAAAATAACTTTGTACAAAGGCAAAGAAGTGGTGAAGAGAAATATTGACAGTGCTATTGCCGTAGATGAGTTAATAAATTTATTGAAAGAGAATGAGGCATGGGTAAATGCGCAGGTATAGATTTTTACAGCTTTGAATCTGCATTCAAGAATTAATAATTTTTTGTAAAAAATTATTTCTCTTTTTTTATCTTTTTCAACACCGGAACCGCCATCATGCCTGAGGCATCCCTGTAATCTATCAATTGTTTATCACCAGGTGCATTAAAACGATATACATTCCTGCTCACACTGCCTTTAACGGTTAGTGCAGTTTGCCCGGTGTATTCAAACCAAACATCATCCCACATTTTAGCAGCCGGGTGAGTATTTGTTACAGTGTTAGAAGCAAGGCTTCCAACATATTCATTTCTTTTATTTCCGCAGCAAGCCATAGTTGTTAATTTTTATCTTCAAAATATTGTGGAGGATCATTTTTTTTATTGCTGATTTTTTCTAATAAGCAGGCAGCACCAGAAACCGCCAGCCAGCAAATTAATTTTTCAATAATGTTATTACCTAACCATAATCCAAACGGAAGGGCAATCCAAATACTTAAACAATAAAAACAATCGAGCAGGCTTGCTAAAATGCCCTGCCCGATTTGTTTCCTGGTTTTATAAATTAAATCAAAAGGTCCATCTTCTTTACTTATTAAATGTGTAATGCGCCATACCGTCAATACTGCAATTACAAAGTGAAAATAAAGTAGTGCCATCTAATTTTTATTTTGGTTGCAAATAAATAGCTGCACCAATTGCACCCGGATTGCCAACGCCATTGTTGTAACCATTTGTTCTGCGAATGGCAGCATCCAGCCCAAAAGATAAAATGGCAAATTGTTCACCGGCTCTCAGCCATCCGCCTTCTGCAGCTGATGGTTGCATGGTTACCGTTACAAAACCGCTTGTTGCAAAATCGCCGAGTGTACCATAGTAACCTGGGCAACCCGCCGCATCTGTATTACCAGCATTGCTTCCGGCTGCAAGTATGCCGACCGATTTTGTACCAGCAATACTAAGCGGAGCAGTTACATCTATTTCAATTTGTTGCGGACATTTACCAATGGTAAGGTTATAAAAATCGGTAAAGCCCCATGCATCATAAGCTTTAAACTGAACTGTAAGCGGTGTGTTCATTTCGCCTGGTAACAATTTGTATAAACCGCATGGAATTTTTTCTATCGCACTGGTAAAATCAATATTACCAAAGCCATATTCCAGCGGACGGTTGTTAATGTACAAAGCAATAAGATCTTTTGCGCCTGGTACTAAATTTCCTGATGCATCGTAACCTTCTACCAAAAAATAAACTTTACCCGGTGTACCTGCTTCGTAAACAGCACTGTTTAATTGTGCATACCGATCCAGATTAGAAAACTCCCAGTCCACACCATCAAAAAAAACTTCTGCCTGTATATTTATAAACGAAGGAACAGTTTGTGCTGCGCCGCCATCTACTTTTAAACTTGCAGGAAATGGCCCCACCAGATCACCATCATAAAAAGGTAAAAAGCGTTTCGAAAATTTTGGGTGCTTATAAGCCTGTGTAACAAACTGCCAGCTGCCACCCGGTTTTTTGTAACGTATGGTATAGCGCCGAACCAAAGGATCATTTTTCTTTCTTTGTAAATTATACATACATCCTTTTACATCAATCAGGCCGCCCCAGCAGGCACAATCCACATTAAAGCCTGCCATGCTGTTGTGTACCGAAATTTTTCCTGCTGCTGATAAATGATTATTATATCCGTTACGGTTAAGTGCAGCCGCAGATAAACTGCCAGCAGTATTTTGACTGCCTCCAATAAAAACATTCCCCAAACTGCCAATAAGGTTTCCATTAAAGCAGAGCGACGATGGTTTTACTTTTTCTAAAGGCAAACAAAAATCTATACGGCGTAATTGTGGCACATTAAAATAGGGTGTACTTTCAAATATGGTTGTTGCAGGATGAATACTGTCAGAAACTGAAACAATAACATCAGGCCTTGCCTGTACAAAAACATTTTCTCCTGCGGCAACATCGGCATCAATTTCATGCACCAGCTCACTAAAGCTTTGTGTAAACCTGAAAATATAATTGCCATTCATATCAGTAATAGCATTGCCTAAATTAGTGCGGTCACCAGTGCCTGTGTATGGTCCGCCAGCGAGTTCAGCAACACTGCGGTCATATTCTGCAAAATTTAACGTAAGGTTTACACCGGGTTCGGTAGTACAGCGCAACTTTAAGTGATCCGCAATATTTGCAAGACCAATTTTATCAAATCTTGCAGCGGCTGCCTGCGTGGCATTTCCTTTTACATTTACAGTTTGCTGTAATGTAAAGTTGGAAAGTAACTCTGCATTTTCATTTTTGGCACTGGCTTTTTTTGAAAGTCCTGTTTGGTCATTTATATTTCTGCGGAAAATATCTGCAGTTTTTTGTGGCAGTTGAAATTCGTCTGCAACATTAATCATAATAGGCGTAAAAAATGGAGCAGGATCGGGTGGATTAGGATTAACTGGTGGAATACGCTCGGGGTACAAAAGTTGAATGGCATCTTTAAGCTTATCAATTTTTAAGGCATCTAAAAATTTGGCGTACGTGTCAATTACCACCCAGCGCCTTATACATGGATTGATGATGCAGGAGTTGCTGTACAGTGTAACATTACCATACATTAAATAATCGGTAACTGATGCTGGCGATGTGCAGGTAAGAATAAGATCATTAAAATCTTTATCACTGCCTGCATCGTTCGATTCAATATCAAAAACAAAATTACCACCGGAAAGAACAGGAAATTTTATCCTGGTATCGGATAAACGAAAACCATTTCCGGGATCATTTAAAATGGCAATACTCCATTGGTTACCTGTAACCGTAACTGGTGGTGTACTTCCGGTTACATCATGAGAGCCATTACCGGAAAATGCACCGGATACCACAAAGCGTTGGGGAAAGGCAGCTTCTTTGGACTTTACGCTTATCGTCCAGTTGCCGTGCATAGATATAATCATAACAAATAAATTTATTGCCTGTATTTTTTTTCAGGCTTGTAATTAAATAATTTTAAAATTTGGTACGGATTAAAAAATTAATCGTTAATAACTGTCGCAGGCGGGCAACACCTGTACTCCTGCGATTTTTCCAGCAACTCAATTTGTTTGCGGAGCAAATCATTTTCTAACTGCATCCTTTCTTTTAATGCCGGTTCACATACATCGCAATCATCCAAACAACCTTTTACAATAATGCCGGGAGTAGGTAACGAAAATTCCATTTCAAACTCAATTACCTGTTTGGTTTCGGTAGCTACTTTACCCTCTTTAGTAATTAAATTTTTTGTAATTAATTGTTCATCTACTTCTTTTAATGCTTTAGCCCTTGTTTCAGTATCTAAGGGGGTTGCAAAATTTTGATCGGTGTTAAACGCCACACGGGTTAAAGTGGGGTTGGCAGTTAAAAGCGATGCAGTATCAATATTTGTTGCAGCAAAAGCACCGGATGCAACTGTAGTCTTTTTAATGACTGCAGTAGCTGGTATATCTTGCGGTACTAATGCAATGGGTACTTTATTTGCACCAGGCTGCAATACACCGCCAATAGGTGCACTGTCATCTATTACCCTTCTTTCTATGGCTACCAACTCAAATTTTATTTTTTGTTTTTTGTTGATGCGGTAAAACATATAAGTAACTGCATGGCACTTATTGTAATTGGTAAACTCACGTGATGAGGCTTCAAAATGATCTTCCGATTCGCCCTGTACGTGGGTGCGGCTGCTTACTTCGCCAATAGAAACAGCATGTGCTTTACGTGTAGCACTTACTGCCTGCGATGCTGAACTTTGCACATGTGTTTTTTGCTGGTTTAAATAATCGGCAACAGAGCTGCTGTTGTGATTGCCACTTGCATTGGTACTGGCGCTGGCACTTAAACTAAATGGGTTTACACTTCCCCTGGCATCGCCATGAAAATCCCAATGACCTTCGGAAGAACTTTCTGCATGGCCCGATTGTGCAGCAGATGCATCGGCCATATATTTTTGTGTGGCCGTCATAAAATATTGCTCTTCCGAAATTTGTTCGCTGCGGTAACTGAGTTTTGTTTCGCTGTCGTAACTAAAGCGGCTTCGTCTGTCGGTAGTAGCAAGGCGTACTTTTTCGCCTGGTAAAAGGGTGGTGCTGTAAGCAGGATCGCCAAGGGTTAAGCCAAGCGTACAGCGGGAGAATTTAAAATGCAAAATTACTTCTACATTAATGCGCCTGCGGCTGTTTGCCGTAAGTGCAGTAGGATAAGTAAGTACCCTGCTGAAATTAATGATGTCGCAATGATCATCTTTTATTAATTCGGGGCAGCAGGGAATAGTTGATTGATTGTTTTGTTCCATAATTATAAGGTTTAATAGTTAACAGTTAAAAATATTTCTTGCTGTTTCAAAAAATTGCATAGCAAAGCCCATTGAATGTTTATCAATTTTTTTACACCATGGGTTAAGTAAAACTTACAGAAGTCCTTCCTAAGATTTTAGATTTGCCTGTTGAGGGATGATCAGGGGGGTTAAAAAGCGGGCTTTGAAACAGAATGTAAAACTAATACTTAGAATTAATTTTTACAATACCCTAAACTGGTAATTTTTTTAATTTAACAGTGGGCAACTTTATTTATACTTTATCTGTTAATTTTGATAGGTGCGGTTTATTTTAGAGTTATCCTGATAAGAAAGACAGTAGTGAATTAAAAATGTTGAATAATGTTGAAGCGTGCTCCTCTGATAGCAGGGTAAACTGTGCCAGTAAAGATGAACAAAAAAATACAGCCGGGTTCAAAATATATATAAAAGAAATGAATTATAAAAAAGAAAAAGAAGCGTTGAATTATTCTCTTTCCGGAGATGGGACTAAAACTGATTTTTTAGTAATTGGCAGCGGCATAGCCGGTTTAACCTACGCTTTAAAAGTAGCACAGGAATGCCCCGATAAAAAAGTTACTGTTCTTACCAAAACACAAAGCGATGAAACTAACACCAAATATGCACAGGGTGGCATTGCTGGCGTAATGGATTTTGATAAAGACAGTTTTGCAAAACATATTGAAGATACTTTAATTGCCGGCGATGGATTGTGCGATACAAATATTGTAGAAATAGTAGTTAAAGAAGGCGTAGAAAGGATTAAAGAAATTATTGATTGGGGTGCACAGTTTGATAAAGCACCCGATGGAGATTTTAAATTAGGTAAAGAAGGCGGCCATAGTGAATTCAGGATTTTGCACCATAAAGATGTAACGGGTAAAGAAATGGAAAGGGCTTTACTTGCTGCATTGGCTAAACAAAAAAATATACAACTCATCAGCCATTGTTTTGTACTGGATATAATTACGCAGCATCATTTGGGTTATCTTATTACAAAATCTACACCCGATATTGAATGTTATGGTGTATATGTTTTAAATCTTGCTACCAATAAAGTAGAAAAAATATTATCTAAAATTACTTTGCTGGCAACAGGAGGTAACGGCCAGGTGTACCGCACTACTACAAACCCTGCAATTGCCACAGGCGATGGTGTGGCAATGGTGTACCGGGCAAAAGGAAGAATTGAAAATATGGAGTTCATACAGTTTCACCCTACTGCATTATACGAGCCGGGTGTACGTGGACAAAGTTTTTTAATTACCGAAGCCGTACGTGGCGATGGCGGCATTTTACGCAACCATAATGGCGAAGCATTTATGGAACATTATGATGCAAGAAAAGATCTGGCACCCCGTGATATTGTTGCCCGTGCTATTGATAACGAAATGAAAGTAGCCGGTACCGAAAATGTTTTTTTAGACTGCCGCCATTTTGGAAAAGAAAAATTTATTGAGCACTTCCCTAATATTTATGATAAATGTTTAAGCAGCGGTATTGATATTACTAAACATTTAATTCCAGTTGCGCCAGCAGCACATTACAGCTGTGGCGGAATAAAAACAGATGAGCATGCAAGAACATCAGTAAAAAATTTGTATGCAGCAGGTGAATGTGCAAGCACCGGTTTGCATGGCGCCAACCGCCTTGCCAGCAACAGTTTGCTGGAAGCAATGGTATTTGCACATAGGGCTTATAAAGATTCAATCTCCAACATTAATCTTCGTTCAGTTCCCCCTTCAGGGGGCGGAGGGGGCAACATACCCAATTGGAAAGCAGATGGCACTTCATCACCAAAAGAAATGATTTTAATTACACAGAGTGTGAAAGAATTAAAACTTTTAATGAGTGACTATGTTGGTATAGTAAGAAATAATGAGCGCTTACAAAGAGCAATGAAACGGCTGGACCTTTTATATACCGAAACAGAAGAGTTATATAAAAAGACTATAGTATCGCCACAATTATGTGAGCTTAGGAATATGATTACTGTAGCATTTTTAATTGTAAAAAGTGCAGAGTTCAGGCACGAAAGCAGGGGCCTGCATTTTAATACAGATT
>JAYSTT010000356.1:0-19188 GCA_043719495.1 Ferruginibacter sp.
AAAAAATATTATGGAATTAAAAGAACTATTTGAAAAAGCCAAAGCAGACAGTAAAAACTTACCTGCAAAACCCGATAACGAAACCTTACTGCAATTGTATTCATTATACAAACAGGGTACCGAAGGCGATGTAAATACCGAAGCACCTACTAACCTTTTTGATTTTGTAGCCAAAGCAAAACATGAGGCCTGGTCTTTGCTTAAAGGAAAAACAAAACAAGCTGCAATGGAGGAGTATATTGCATTGGTGGAGAAGTTGAAGGGGTGATGCTAAAGGGAGATAAAGGTGTTTTTGTTTAAATCATAACGGGATTCGCTGAGTGTTGAAATATACAGCAGGGCTGTGGGTATACAAAAGCTGGTGTATATACATTTTAATCCAGTTAGTAGTAAATGGCAATTGACCAAAGATGACTTGGGCTATTATTATTCATCAGCCCGGTTTTATGAAACAGGGATGGATGAGTTTGGCTTTTTAACTAACTTGTATAATATATTTGACGGCGGGTAAAGGAAAATGTTTCGTGTGCCACGAACCAATGCGGAGCCATGCGAGAAAGGATGAGACAAGGTGCAGGAGACTATGATAATCAGGAAGAAAAAAGTGTTGTCGAAAAATTTGAAACTCCTGCGGCTATAAAATTACACCAAGGCACACGAAACAACCATACAATTTATGTAAAGCATCCAGTGAGCGATCCAACTAAAACAAGTAATTGATTATAATCTATGAGAATATTTTTTTTATTATTACAGCTTTGTATCTGCAACTTAGCTTTCTCCCAAGAAGTGGCAGATAGTATTAAAATTGAAAAAATAAGTAGAGAAATTAATGAGGTAAATTTTTCTACTTCTTATTCTTACAAAACTGTGCCAAAATTTATAAAAAAAGCAATTAATAAAGCTCAGGAAAGGAAATTTACTGCTGCCAGTAAAGGTTGCAAATTTAATTCTACTGATGTTAATATAAAAAAAAGATTATCGAATAACCGAATTCTTTATATTGCTTATTCAGATAAATTCTATATAATAACTTTCGAACATGGTGGTTACGGTATAAACATACAAAGTAAAATTGTAAAATTCAATTATAAAATTGTGGTAACCATTATTAATTTAACAACCCCTTTTCATGAAAATATTAGTGAGTTTAAGAACATTTTGATGAATGATAAGAGGGTTAGAGTTAATAAATAACCCTCCGCCTTGGTTCGTGGCACACGAAACATTCGCTACGTTCAAAACAAGCTGCAATGGAGAAGTATATTGCATTGGTGGAGAAGTTGAAGGGGTGAGATGACGAACTTAAAAGGGCCTGCTAAATTATTGACGCTGTGTTTCATTTCGTTTCCTGCTAACCAAGCCGGAAATAAAAGAATGTTAGTCTAATAATTATCCCGGCTTCTAAATTTATTTTAGTCAGGTACAAAAAGCAACCTATTCCCTTTTAAAAGGCATACTATTTTTTTCCGGAAACTATACTCAGAATTTCTTAAGCTATATCAATATATTTTATTTGTTGTAAAATAATTCTATCTTCATAAGAGTATTCCTAAACCTAAATCAGCTTATAATTGAAAAAATTTCTAATTGTAGATGATCATTTTATTATTAGATCCGGAATAAAATTAGTTCTGTCTGATATTTATGCACTTGCCGAAATTCATGAAGCTTCCGACGGAGACAGTGCTATTGAAAAATTAAAACTCCATAAGTTTGATTTAATTATGCTGGATATACAAATGCCTAAGACAGACTCTTTTGGTTTAATGGAATATATCCATATTAAATATCCGGCTTCCAGGGTGCTGATTTTTTCTGTAAGTGCAGAAAATACCTATGCCAGAAGGTTTATGAAAGCTGGAGCATATGGTTTTGTATCCAAGGAATCTTCTTTAGATGAAATAATTAAAGCCATAAATCTTGCATTAAGTGACAGAAAATATATAAGTGAGTCTCTTGCTTATAAAATAGCAGAAGATTCGATTGAAGGCAGATCCGATAACCCTTTTAATAAGCTTTCTTCAAGAGAATTTGAAATAGCAACATTGCTTTTAAGTGGTAAAACTGTTAGCGAAATATCCCATTCATTAAATATTCAAACTTCTACTGTAGGTACACACAAAGCCCGTTTATTTGAAAAGCTTAATGTAACCAATTTAATAGAACTTAAAGATATGGCTATTGCCTATAACCTGTAGTTTATTGCTTAATGTTTAATTCTAAATTATCATTTAAACCGGTAATATAGTTGAACCATTCAACTATATTGAATCAATATAGTGGTTTAGGTTCTTAATTAATAGAATTTTTTCTACAAGGGAATTATACACATCACTACATTATTACATTTTTAATTTACCATCTTTACGGTTGAAAAATATTATAAGGCAAATCCAATGCTATTGTAATATCAATATCCTAACAAAAAAACCAAATATGAGTAAGCCAGTAACTCGTAAGATAAGTGTCTATCTAAAAATAGATGAGAATAGTATTAATCAATACTTTAATCCACATGATCCTGCACGGTTAGATAAACGGCAGTTGAGTCATGATTTTCAGGAATATTTAAATGCCGCTATAGCTCCCGCAGGCAGACACACATTCATTGACTATAAGATTTTTTGCAGCGAATCCGGTGCTATGCGGTTTATGGTAGAGCCTCTTATGAGGACGATCCGGCGACACTTCAAAATTCAAAAAATGCTGAAGGAAACGGAGTTTTATAAATTTAAAAAGAAGAATTATGTGTTGTTATGTGTGAGCATTCTTATAGTTATGTTTTGCCAGGGTGTTTTACCCAATATTTTTGGCCAGGATCACCGGATCCATTCCATGTTTAGCAATGCCATTGATGTTTTTAGCTGGGTGGTACTTTGGAAACCAATTGAACGGCTGATATTTTACTGGAATCCTTATTTGAAAGATATATTGTTATTTAATAAAATGCAGAATGCTAAAGTAAATATTATTGAAAGTGAAGAAGAACTTATTAATCATCATATGGAGCATTTTGATGCAGCTTAATGGGGCAGCTCAAACAAAAAGTGGTATTGAGAATTATAATTTTCTCAGTAGTAAAGACGCCTATGTATGGATGCCGATAGTGCATCACCTGGGTAAAAAAGGAATTTATACAGAGATGAGGTATAATTATGAAGAGCTTAAAACAGCATCGGTATATATAGGTAAAAATTTTAGTAAAGAGGGTAAACTGAGTTATGCTTTTACTCCTATGTTAGGAATAGTATTTGGTAAATTAAACGGAGGTTCTCTGGCAATGAATATGGATCTGGAACACAAAAAAACTTTTATTTCTATGCAAACACAATACACTGTAAGCAGCGATGAGGTAAAGGATAATTTCTTTTTCAACTGGACAGAATTAGCTTACCAGCCTGTAAAATGGATTTATGCCGGAGTTAGTATGCAACAAACAAAAGCTTATAAAACCAATTTTATTTCGGAATATGGAATGTTGGTTGGGTTATTAATAAAAAATTTTACAATACCTGTTTATGTTTTTAATCCGGCTAATAAAAACAGAAATTTTATTGTTGGTATAAATGTAGAATGGTAATAAAAAACTTATTGAACAGGAAATAAATACGGGTTGCCTGTTTATCAAAAACAATAATTCATTCAATTAATTAAATCCAATTTATGAAAAAAACACTTATCACAATTATGGCATCTTTACTTGCCATTATTTCTTATGCGCAGGTTGGTGTAGGAACTATTACCCCTAATTCAACATTAGATGTGCGGGGGTCAGTAGCTACCAATTACCGGGCTTTTATTGCAAACACAACAGCATCTGCAACTGATAACCTTTTGGTATTTACTGGCAATAGTGCAGCTACAATAACACTGCCAACTGCAGTGGGTTGTGATGGCAGAAATTATATGATTAAAAATGCCAGTACTACCGGCCCCACCCCGGTTCTTACAATTGCTACCACTTCGGCTCAAACTATAGATGGTGCTCCCACCTGGACAATTACCTCGGCGTATGAAACCATAACGCTGATCAGTAATGGAGCCAATTGGAATATTTCGGCGCAGAGTTTGCCGGGAGGTTCGGGTGTTAACTGGACCCAAAATGGTAATGCAGTGGCTTCACAAAAATCAATTGGAACTATTACTGATTATTCTCTTCCGTTTATTACAAACAATACCGAGAAAATGCGGTTGACCAATATTGGTAATTTAGGTATTGGTACTTCAACTTTTAATGCAACATATCCTGAAAAATTAGTAGTGGATGCCGGAACTACCACTTCGGTAAATGCTATTGTTGGAAAAGGTTCAATCGACAACTACCTGCAATTAAATATTCAAAATTTATCTGCCGGAACCAGTGCGTCGTCTGATGTGGTAGCTACTGCAAACAATGGAAGTGAAACAACTAATTATGTTGATTTGGGCATAAACGGCGGAAGCAATACCAGTGGTATAATGGGAGCCGCCAATGATTCATATCTGTATAATATCGGGCAGAATTTTTTAATGGGTACAGGTACAGCAGCAAAATCATTGGTATTTATGACAGGTGGTACTTCGCAGGCTGTAAATGAAAGAATGCGTATTGATGGTAATGGGAAAGTGGGTATAGGAACCAATACAATACCTAAAGCAGCTATTGGTGCTGCAAAATTTGCATTAGAAGGAATCACTACTTCACTAAGCGGGCCACACCAGCAATTTACCACTTCGGCAGATAATTATCCTTTATTACAAAACTTAAACTGGGCACATGATGCAGTTTACAATGCTTACGATACTTATTTTGATGGAAGCTGGAAAAGTGGAACTACCTCTGGAGGCAATTTTGTAATGGGTAAGGAACTGGGCAAATTTGTATTGCAATATGGTACTAATAATACACCCGGAACTGCAATTGCATGGAACAATGGTATGGTATTAACCAACGCCGGAAAATTTGGAATAGGCACTCAAACTTTTAATGCAACATATCCTGAAAAATTACTGGTAGATGCAGGAACTACCACTTCGGTAAATGCAATTGTTGGTAAAGGTTCTATTGATAGTTATTTGCAATTAAATATTCAGAATAATTCTGCAGGAACCAGTGCTTCATCTGATGTTGTTGCAACAGCCAATAACGGTAATGAAACAACTAATTATGTGGATATGGGTATTAATGGCGGTGGTTATTCAGGAGGCGTTATGGGTGCTGCCAATGATTCTTATCTCTATAATCAGGGAAATAATTTTTTAATAGCAACAGGAACTGCTGCAAAGTCATTAGTATTTATGACAGGAGGAACAACGCAGGCTACAAATGAAAGAATGCGTATTGATGGTAGTGGAAATGTTGGCATTGGAATAAATACTCCTACATCCACATTGCACGTTGCAGGTAGCCAGGCACTGCCTGTAACTACAAAAACTGCAACTTACACAGCAGCAGCCAGCGATTATACAATATTATGTAACAATACTTCCGGTGCAATAAATATTAATCTTCCTGCCGCATCTGGATGCTCAGGAAGAATTTATGTTGTTAAAAAAGTTTCCGGTGCCGGAAATAATGTGGTAATTGATGGCAATGCTTCAGAAAATATAGATGGTGCCACTACACGTACGCTTGCTACACAATATGAAAGTGTAATGATACAGTCGGATGGCAGCAACTGGTATATTTTATCAAAAAATTAAAAGAATTATTCAGTTAATTATTCTTTTATCACTTTATAACATAATTACTATGAAAAATATAGCTATAGCATTTTTTATTTTTATTTTACTTTTCATTATCAATTTCTGTTTAATGGCTCAGGTAAATGTAAAAAATAATGGAATTGCTTATATCAGTGGAACACCCGATATTCTATTTATAAATGGTTCGTTTACCAACGCATCGGGTGCTGCATTTACCAATAATGGCAATTTTTATGTAAAACAAGATATTGCTAACGATCAGGCTGCAATGGCTGCAGGTACCGGAATTTTATATTTAAACGGAACAAGTACTCAAACAATAAGTGGAACTCAAACATTTAAAACATTTGATCTTGTTACCAATAATACTGCAGGATTTACGCTGAACAATAATCTCAGCAGCAGTGGTACGCATACTTATACAGCGGGGCTTATTACAACATCGGCTACACCCAAATATATGATTTATGAATCAGGCTCAACCTATACTGGCAACAATGACAGCAGGCACGTAAATGGCTGGGTAAAAAAAATAGGAGGTACTGATTTTGCGTTTCCGGTGGGCAATGCAACCTATCAACGTACAATTGATTTAACTAGTCTTACCGCAAGCAGCGAGTTTGATGCAAAGTATTTTGATGGTCCATCCCCCAATAATACAAGCCTTTCTCCTCCATTAGTATTAGTAGATGTGGATGAATACTGGACGATAAATAAAATAAGCGGCGGAAGTGCCATAGTAACGATGAACTGGGATAATAGTAAAGTGCCGGTACCCCAGGTGCTAACCTCAAATATAAGGGCAGCTTATTACAATAATATTTTTTGGGCAAGTATTGGCGGCAGCGGTACAGGTAATGTGGCAACAACAGGATCTGTTACTTCCAACAGTGTATCAGCATTTGATAATGCATTTACACTTGGCAGTACGGCTTTTGTTTTGCCGCTTAGTATTGTAAATTTTACCGGTATCAGGGTAAGCAATTACAATAAACTTAACTGGGTTATTGAAAACGAAGCTAATGTACTGCACTACGAATTAGAACGCAGCACCAATGCGGTGAACTTTACTACCATCAATATTCAAAAGGCAAAAAATAATAACAGCACATCTTTGTATAGTTTCAATGATGTTGCTCCTATGCAAAACAAAGTATTTTACCGGCTCCGTTGTACTGATATTAACAGGCAGATCAAATATTCGGACATAGTGGTTATTAGTTCCTTGCAGGATGTAAGTAAAGATTTTTATGTTATTAAAAATCCGGTTGCAGATAAGATTGATATTTATGCAGGCGATATTATAAAAGGTATTTATAATTATACCATTGTAAATAATGCTGGCCAGGTTGTACAATCAGGAACCCTCGATATAAAGTACTCAGGTATTCATACAATTAAACTGAAGGCATATTTGCCATCGGGTATTTATATGGTTGTAGTGCGTAATGCAGCAAATATTTTGCAAAAGAATATTTTAAAAGAATAAAGCATTTTATAAACTAATTCCGTGATTTACGGTTTTAATGGACAATTACATCACAGCGGGGATTTTCTAATCCCTGCTTTTTATTTACCGGCTACTCCATCTGTGGTTAACATACAATACTCAACCATCTAATCAAAAGTCAAGTTGCTGCGCTGTTGTTAACTGTCAATTAATAATATAAACTAAATTGGGTATTAAATTAAGTAAATGGGGTTTCATAAAAAGATTTGGTAGGAAACAGGTATTGATAACTTAAGTTTTTTTAAATACCCCGCAAGCAATAATCTTGATGCGAATGAATGTTGCGAATGTTTCGTTCGGAAATGTGAATTAAAGTGAAGATTGAATAACCGGGTATACTGCTATTTCAAATCTGCAGCTAACTAAGTAGTTATTTTTATTAGTAAACAAGCTTTGTGATTATACTATACGAAAAAATTAAATCCACTTTATTGTATAAGTGCAATATTGCCTTTAAGTGTAAGAATGGTACTGTTGTCGCAAATTATATCAATGGTGTAAACATACACATCCGGAGTAAGTTTTAATCCTTTAAAGGTGCCGTTCCATCCTGCAGCAGCGTCATTGGGCATAAAGCCATTTTTTTCCAACATCACTTCGCCCCAGCGGCTGAAGATGCGTAAAGTTTTTATAGTAAATAAACCGGTACCTCTTGGATAAAAAATATCATTAACCCCGTCGCCGTTTGGTGAGAATGTATTGGGTATATAAATGTTAGCTCCATTACAAACAACAAAAATAGTAACGTAGTCTTTTGTTTTGCAGCCACCTGCATTTTTTACTTCTACTGTGTATTGAGTGGTTTCTTTTGGTTTAACTGTTACACCTGGAAAATTATTGTGTATAATACTTTGTGTGGGTGTCCAGGTAGCTGAGCTGACATCTGCTGAAATTACCGGCATTAAATCAATACTCTGCCCTACATTTATTGTTTTATCATTACCAGCTTCTACAGTGGGAATGGGGTAAACCTTTACTGTTACAAAACCTGTGTCTTTAAAACAGGCTCTGTCATCGGTACCAATTACACGATAAATTGTTGTGGTAGTTGGGCTAGCCAGCGGCGTTGGCGATGTGGTATTACTTAAACCCGATGAAGGGCTCCAAACATACGAAAATGCACCACTTGCAAACAGCCGTAAAGAACTTCCTTTACATAAAGTATCTCCCATACTGTTAAGCATTGAAAAGGGCTGTTTTACATTTACACTTATACTGTCGGTATTGCTGCATCCCTGTGCTGTTGTTCCTTTTACCATATAGTGAGTTAGGCTATCAGGTGTAGCAACAGGGTTAGCACAACTAGTACAACTTAATCCTGCAGATGGCGTCCAGGTATAGCTTGCCGCACCTGTTGCATTAAGTGTAGTACTTTTTCCCCTGCATACCAATGTATCCAACCCGGCATTTATAACAGGCACTAAAAAAGCATCAATAATTTTTGTAACCGTGTCCTTGCACCCGCTGCTGTTGATGGCAATAAGTTTTGCTGTATAAGTGCCTGCAACAGTATATAGTTGTGCAGGAGGATCCTGTAAATTAGAAACATTGCCGTTTCCAAAATCCCAGTTCCAGATTATGTTTGATGTATCTGGCACAATTAACTGCCCGTTAAAGTTTACCGATAGTGGTGCACAACCATTGGCTGTATTGGCAATATTTGCCTGTGGCGATGCGACAATTTTAACCGGTGCAGGACTTACGGCTGTATCGGAACAACCACTTTGTGTAGTAACAATTAATTGCGGGTAATATAATCCGGGTGCTGAATAAAAATGTACAGGGTTTTGTAAACTTGAAGTATTGCCATCACCAAATGTCCATGCATAGCTGGTAATTAAATCATTACTAACCGATGAATCAGAAAAAGTAATGGAGGCAGCATCACAAAAAATTTGATTGGTTAAACCAAAATTTACATTCACTCCGTTTACAATAATAGTATCGGGCCCAGTAATAGGTACAACACAGCCACCCGGGTCAACCAAAATCATTTTTGGTAAATAAATACCTGGTATGGTATAAGTATAAGAAATAACAGAATCAGAAGTGGAAATGGTGGTGCCATCATTAAAATCCCAAATAAATGACAACCTGTCTTGTGTGTTTGCAAGAAAATTTACCGTAAGTGGTTTACAGCCATTTACTGGCCCGTAAGTAAATGTACCAAGAGGCCCGCGAACTATAATTTGTTTTTGTTTAACATCGATACAACCACCGGGCCCTGTGATGGTAAGCTTTGCAAAATATACTCCCGGCACATTATAAAAGTGCGATGGATTATCTGTTTGTGTTGAAGTTCCGTCACCAAAATCCCAGTTTACAGTTGTAAAATTTTGCGAGGTATTGGTAAAATTTATGAATAATGGTGGGCATGTTCCTAATGAATCGCTCAGGTTAAAGTTGGCATGTGGAGATATAATGCTTATGTAATCAGGACGAATTAAGATATCTGTGCACCCATATTGATCAGTAATAAATAATTTTATAGTATATAATCCATCAGCCGCATAACTATGTACCGGAGCCGCTGCTGTGCTGTTGTTACCATCGCCAAAATCCCAGTTATAAATTAATCCAGGCCCTGTTGATGTATTTGTAAATGTTATCGATTTTGTTGGGCATGATAAAGTATCAATTGAAGAAAACAAAGCAGCAGGCTTGGAAATAATAATTGCATTTGTTTTAATTATCGAATCTATGCAGCCAACATTATCAATTACTTTTAAAATAATGGTATAATTACCCTGCCCTGAATAAGTATGCTGAAATGGCGGCGAAGTTAAAGTATCAATAGTGCCATCGCCATAATTCCAAATCCATGTTGCAATGGGGTGGGTACCATCACTAACAGAGTTATCATTAAAAGTTATTGAACTTAATAAACAGCTTCCCGGAACACTGGGTACAAAATTAGCTGTTGGCCCGTTTACTTTAATATGTAATGATTTTATTAAAGTGTCTTTACAACCAAAAATATCTGTAATTATTAATTGAATTGTATAAATACCAGCCTGTGTATATATATGCAATGGGTTTGCATTACCTGAAGTGCCACCATCTCCAAACAACCATTCATAAGAAACTAAATTGGCTGCATTATTTCCAACCGGAGTAAATGTTACAGAATTGTTCTTGCAGATAACTGTATCCGAAGCAGTAAAGTTTGCTTTTTCTGCAATAATTCTAATATTATCTGTTTTGGTATATTCACAACCAGTTGTATAATTTCTTACCAGCAGAGTAATAGTATAAGAACCTGTATCTGCATAAGTATGCACAGGGCTTTTTTGGGTAGAGGTGGTGCCATCACCAAAGTCCCAATTCCATTCATCGGCACCAATTGACGCATCTGTAAAAGTGCGAATTTTAGGATTGCTGCAATTGAAAGCACTGCTAAATGCTGCAATAGGCGGATTGATATGAATATAATTTACAAATTTTATCGAATCGCAGCAGCCTGCATTACATACAATCAATGTTACATTAAAGTAGCCGGTATCTTCATAAATATGTATAGGATTTTTATCTGTAGAGGTAGCTCCATCGCCAAAATACCATAGCCAGTTAGTTACAGTTCCTGTTGATAAATCGTTAAAATTTACAGGCAAATGTGCACATACATCTCTGGGTGTAGCAACAAAATTTGCAATAGGTTTTATACTTGCAATAATTCCCCGTGTAACAATTGCAGTATCTGTACAGCCACCTGCAGTTGTAATTATTAATCGTATGGTATAAGTGCCTGCCGCAAATGTATGAATTGGGTCGGGTAATAAAGAAGTTGTGCCGTCACCAAAATCCCATTGATAACCTACCACCGGATCAACAGAGTTTACACTGGAAGAAAATGCCCAGGTTAATGGTGCACAGGCCGAAACAGGCAAATTGTTAATAATTGCTATTGGAGGTTGAATTTTAACTAAACCGGGTTTAAGCAAAGTATCACTACAACCATCGCGGTTTGTTACAATAAGTGTAACATTAAATGTGCCGTTGCTGTTGTAAGTATGTGATGGGTTTTGTAGGCTGGAGGTATTGCCATCTCCAAAATCCCAATTGTACAAAATTGCGCTTGTACTATTATCAATAAAATTTACTGTGTGTGGTGCTTTACAGGATAATGGATTAGAATTATTAAAATCAGCTAAAGGTTTATCAAAAACTACAACATTTTTATAGGCAGTATCAAAGCAACCACCAAAATCTGCTATTAGCCTTATTTGGTAATTACCAGCAGTGGTATACGCTTTTACCGGATTAATTGCTGTTGATGTGGTAGCATCGCCAAAATCCCATGCAACTGCAACCGGTGCTGGAGCCGAGGTATTGGTTAATGAGAATAGAACATTTACGCAAACACTGTTTGTACTTGTAAATGCCGCATTAATTGTTCCAATATTTATTAAATTTATTTTTGTGATGGTATCGGCACATCCTGCACTGTTGGTGGTTATTAAACGTACCGTATAATTTCCGGGGGCGATATAATTATGAGATGGGTTTATCAAAGTAGAGATTCCACCATCCCCAAAGCTCCATTGATAACTCAATATACCAGTACCGGTTGAGAGGTTTTGAAAGTTAATATTTATTGGCGGGTTACAACTTGGAGCATTAGAGTTGGAAAAATCGGCATGTACACCACTGCTGATTTTAATATACTGCGACTTTGATAAAACTTTTGCACAACCAAAGCTGTTGGTTAATTTTAAAGTTACATTGTAATTACCTGCTCCGGTATAGATGTGAGCAGGGACTGGTATATTACTGGATGCTCCATCACCAAAATCCCATTGCCACAATGTTATATTGCCACTTCCGGAAGTGCTTTGATCAGTAAAATTAACTGGAAGGGGAAAACATCCGGTTAATGGAGTGCCTGTAAAAGCCACATTTGGTGCTGCATAAACAGTAATATATTGTGGTTTAATAATAACATTTGAATCGCCATTGGTATCATGCACCAATAATTTTACTGTGTATTGACCGGGATTAAAATAAGTAACTGAAGGATTTTGCAAAAATGATATGGTGCCATTACCTAAGTCCCATTTCCATTGAGTAGGAGAACCTGCAGACTGATCGGTAAAACTAACAACAAGGGGGGCACAGCCTGATAAAGGCGTTGCATTAAAATTAGCTGATAGTTGAGCTTTGGCAGAAAAACTAATAATAACTAATGCTACAAGAATAAAATTGTATTTGACAGCACGGTTGGCAGTCATTTTTAGTGCTTTGCTTTTTATGAATAATTGGATAATGCAGCTTTCGCTGCACTTTAATTTAATAGTATATGTAATAACTTAAAACCTGATAAAAAATTGCACAATAGTAAAATAAACAGTCAGTATAATCTGTTTAGTAAAGGACAAACTGGTTCAGGTGGTAAGCTAAAAATATAGCCGGAGAATTGAATATAAGACTTTTTTTTAAATTTTATAACCTTTCCATGTGTAAAACCTTTGGTTCAGTGGTTCCCCAAGGTGCCAGTTCCATTATGGGAACAGCTTTTTTGATGAACTTCCATTCCCGGTTTAAAAAAGCAAATGCAATAACAGAGTTTGGCAATGTAATTACCAATTTGCTATAGTCTTCATTACAACTCCAGGTACCTGTAAGTGTTGTTGTTCCCAGGGTTGCTGCCATTGGGCCATCTACCAAAGTATTTTTAGTAAGCTTAAAGGTATAACCGCTAAACTGGGTAGTAATATCGGCCCCATTATCCATTGCTAAATGAACTTTAAAATCTTTATTTAAAATATTGGTCTCAAAATATTGCTGTAATAAACTTTGATTTTGTTCAATAAGTGCAGATTTACTGCAACTACTCAATAGCAGTAATGCAGCAAGGGCAATAGCAATAATAAATCTCGACTTGTAGATAACCACCGGCATACTTTCTTTTTTAAGTATTGTAAATATGGGAATATTTTTTAGTTGCATAACGGATAAAGTGGGTACTGTTTAATTTTTCGCCTGTTACTTTCTGGCATAATTCTTCTGATGTGTAATATTTTCCATGCTGATAAATATTTTTACTTAACCATTGTATAAGATATTTATTATTGCCAATGGCTATTTCTTTTTCTATAGATGCATTTTCTTTAATAATCGCTGCGTATAATTGTGCTGCGTACAAACTTCCTAAACTGTAGGTAGCAAAATATCCAAAACTGCCGTGACTCCAGTGTACATCCTGTAAACATCCGTTTTTATCATCTGAAACTTTTATGCCCAGATATTTTTCGTAATGTTCGTTCCAATAGGCCGGAATATCTTTTGTATTGATGCTTCCATCAATAAGTATTTTTTCTATTTCATATCTTATCATAACATGAAAATGATAAGTTAGTTCATCTGCTTGGGTTCTTATCAGCGAGGGCAATACCTTATTTATTGCTCTGTAAAATTCTTCAATTGTTACGCTGCCAAACTGTTTTGGAAAGAACGTTTTTAACAAGGAAAAATTGTGCTGCCAAAAGGGCAAAGCCCGGCCCACTTTGTTCTCCCATAATCTGCTCTGGCTTTCGTGAATGCTGAGGCTGCAATATTCGCCAAGTGGTAAACCATATTCATTGCCCGGTAATCCCTGCTCGTATAAAGCGTGGCCACCTTCATGTAAGCAGCTCCAGGTCATGTTGCCAAAATTATTTTCATCAATTCTTGTGGTAATCCTTACATCTGCATTATTAAAATTTATGGTAAAAGGATGTTCACTGATATCCTGCCTGCCTGCATCAAAATCAAAATTCATGCGCTTTAATATTTCCATTCCAAATTTCCATTGGCTGCCCTTATCAAAATGCTGATGAAGAAAAGAGCTGTTAACCTGGGTTTTATTTTTTATGTCATCTAATAATACGGAAAGTTGTGGTTTTAACTCAGCAAAAACTTTATCTGTAATAGCAACTGTTAATCCTTTATCATAATCATTCATTAAAGCATTGTAGGGATGGTTTTGGTAACCCAGTAAATCTGCTTCCTGTTTTTTTAATTGAATTAAATCGTCTAAAGGTTGCTGAAAAGATGAGAAGGAATTTTCTTTCCTTGCCTTTATCCATGCATGAAAACTTTTATTTACCACCTCACTCATTTTTCTTACAAAACCGCTGGTAAATTTGCTGGCTTTATTAAAGTCTTCCAGGCTTATTTGTACGTTCTTTTTTTCTTTATCACTTAAACCATCTTTGTTTATTAATTCATTTAACAAAGTCCCTATTTTTTCATCTGTAAATTGTTGGTGTGCAATTTCGTTTAGGGTTGCAATTTGATTTCCCCGGAATGAATTGCCTTTTGGAGGTAAATAAGTTTCCTGGTCCCATTGCAAAACAGCCGAGGCGTATTTTACATCGGCAATTTTTTGCATCTTTGTTTTATATTCATTATACAGCTCAGCAGTATTCATATTTAAATTTTAGTAAATGATAATTCAAGATATTATATCTTTTTTAGAAAAAACTGCTCCAGTTTTTTTGCAGGAAAGTTACGATAATGCTGGTTTAATAACAGGCAATGCAAATTGGCAATGTACAGGCATTATTACTACATTAGATGCAACTGAAGAAGTGGTGCAGGAAGCAATTGAAAATAATTGCAACTTAATTGTTGCTCATCACCCTATAATTTTTAACGGGTTAAAAAAAATTACCGGAAAAAATTATGTAGAGAAAACCATAATAACTGCCATAAAAAATGATATCGCTATTTATGCTATCCATACCAATTTAGATAATGTGCTTAATGGCGTTAATGGAAAAATTGCCGATAAATTAGGTTTGATAAAAAGAGTAATATTGCAACCCAAACATAACAATTTAAAAAAACTGTTCACTTTTGTGCCGGTAGAATTTGCCGAAAAAGTGCGCAGCGCCATTTTTTCAGCAGGCGGTGGGCAAATTAGTAATTATAGCGAATGCAGTTTTAATGCAGAGGGCTCTGGCACATTTAAAGCTGGTAATGGAGCCCATCCTTATATTGGAAAAATTGGGGAAAGGCATACCGAAACCGAAATAAAAATAGAAATAATTTTTCCTGCCTGGCTCGAAAAACAGATTTTGGGGGCTATGATTGCTGCTCACCCTTATGAAGAAGTGGCTTATGATATTTTAAGTTTAGATAATGCCAATGCTGTAATTGGCAGTGGATTGATTGGAGAATTACCACAACCTTTGGACGAAACCTCTGTACTGAATAATATAAAAGAAAGTTTTAACCTTTCGGTAATAAAACATACAACCCTTACAGGAAAAGCAGTAAAAAAAATAGCGCTTTGTGGCGGTGCAGGTAGTTTTTTAATTGAGGCTGCAATATCGGCTGGTGCTGACTTCTACATTAGTTCCGACATAAAATATCACGAGTTTTTTGATGCCAATGGCAAACTGGTAATAGCCGACATTGGCCATTACGAAAGCGAGCAGTTTACAACAGACCTTTTATTTGATATTTTGAGGGAAAAATTCCCTACCTTTGCCGTCCTAAAAACAGGGGTAAAAACCAATCCGGTTCATTACTTTCTGTAATTAACAATATCAAACTTCATATAAAAATGGCTTCAGTAAAAGATTACTCCGTTGAAGAAAAATTAAGTTCTCTGGTTAAATTGCAAAAAGTTGATTGTAAACTGGATGAAATTCAAATTCTTAAAGGCGAACTGCCTATTGAGGTTAAAGACCTTGAGGATGAAATTGAAGGCTTGCATGCCAGGCAAACCCGTGTTGAAGAAGAGATAAATGGTATTCAGGAATTTATAGAGCAAAAGAAAGCTGGTATAAAAGAGGCTGAAGAATTGGTAAAAAAATATGAAAAGCAAAGCGATAACGTAAAAAACAACCGGGAGTTTGAAGCTATCAATAAAGAGATTGAAATGCAAACCCTGGAAGTAAAACTTTGCGAAAAGCATATTAAAGATGCTACAGAAGAAATTGCTGATAAAGCAAGACAATTAGAAATTGCTAAAAAAGCAGTAAGTACCAAAGAAAATAACCTGTCAGGAAAAAAAGGTGAGCTGGAAAAAATTATTAACGAAACAGAGAAAGAAGAGAAGCATTATAATAAAGAAGCTGCAGCTGCAAGAACTCATGTGGACGAACGACTATTATTGAGCTATGACCGTATTCGTAAAAATTACCGTAATGGGTTAGCAGTTGTACCTGTTGAAAGAGACAGTTGCGGTGGTTGTTTTCATGCCATTCCGCCACAAAAACAAAGCGAAATTAAACTGCGTAAAAAAGTAATGGTTTGCGAAAACTGCGGACGTATTTTGGTTGACACTGATTTAAACGATTCTGTGGACGTAAAATAAGTAAATAGTAAAAAAACAAAGTTATAAGAAAGCACCTCAATTATTGAGGTGCTTTTTCTTTGTATTAATTTGTGAAAATCTGTAGCAAAAAAAAACTAATTTGCCTTATCAAACTATGCTTTTAAAATTACACATACAGAACTATGCAATAATTGATGATTTGTCAATCGACTTCAGTAATAACCTGAATATTATAACAGGAGAAACCGGTGCCGGTAAAAGTATTTTAATGGGAGCGCTCGGCTTAATATTGGGCGAAAGGGCAGATAGCACTGTATTACATCAGAAAGAAAAAAAATGTGTGGTGGAAGGATACTTTAACAGTGAAAATAAAATTGCGGTAAAACAATTTTTAAGTAGTAATGATTTAGATACTGATGATGAGCTTGTATTGAGAAGGGAGATTGCAGCCAATGGTAAATCAAGGGCATTTATAAATGACACTCCTGTAAATGTTAGCCAGCTCAAAACATTAAGTTCATTATTGGTAGATCTTCATCAACAGTTTGATACATTGGAATTAAGTGATGCTGATTTTCAGCGTGAGGTGTTAGATGCATTGGCTGGTAATGGAAAGATACTTCAGGAATATTCAACTTTATTTAGTCAGTATATTAAAACAAAAAAAGAATTACAGGAACTTCAGTTGCAACAAACTGCGGCAAATACCAGTTTTGACTATAATAAATTTTTATTTAGCGAACTGGAAGATGCCGGCTTTAAAGAAAATGAATTGGAAGACCTTGATGCAGAATTAAAATTATTAAGCAATGCAGAAAATGTAAAGCTGCAATTGGGAAGCATTTATTTTGAATTGAAAGAAAGTGAACAACCCATTGTACAACAATTAAAATTATTAAATAATAAGCTGCATGCTTTAGAACAATATCATACTTCAATTGAAGGACTGAATAAGCGTTTGCTGAGTACACAAATAGAATTAAAAGACATTGCTGATGAACTGGAACTAATTAATGAAAATGTGCATTACAGTGCCGAACGTATTCAGGAAGTAAGCGACAGGATTTCTACAGGCTATAAACTGCTGAAAAAACATAGCGTACACAGCACAGGTGAATTGCTGGCTATTAAAGAAACCCTTCAGCAAAAACTGAATGATGTTTTAAACATCAGCGAAGCAATAACTCAAAAAGAAAAACTTACCCGGCAACAATTACAACAGTGTGAGCAGTTGGCAAAAACAATTTCAATCAACCGGAATAAAACAATTAAACCTTTTACCGAAAAAGTAAATGGGTTATTAAAGCAGGTAGGTATGCCCAATGCCAAAATAAAAATTGAATTAAATGCGGCTGAGTTAAATTATTTTGGAAGCGATAATATTGAGTTTTTATTTGATGCTAACAAAAGCAATCGTTTTGAGCCATTGCGTAAAGTGGCCAGCGGCGGTGAGTTAAGCAGGTTGATGCTTTGTATAAAATCACTTGTTGCACAAAAACTGCAATTGCCTACTTTAATATTTGATGAAATTGATACTGGAATTAGTGGCGAAGCAGCTAAGCAAGTGGGCAATATCATGAAGGAACTGTCTAAAGGACATCAGTTGGTTGCTATAACCCACCAACCACAAATTGCTGCTAAAGCCAATGCTCATTATTTTGTGTACAAAGCTATTAAAGGCGATAAAATTATTACTTCTGTTAAACTGCTGAATAATGACGAACGTATAACTGCTATTGCACAAATGCTCAGTGGCGAAAAGCCAACTGCCGCTGCATTGCAGAATGCAAGGGAAATGGTGGGGAATTAATGGTAAACTATGTTTCAAAAGGCTCTATTACTTATTTTGATTGCCGGCGCTATACTTTCTGGGTATAGTGCTTATCAATTCTGGAATAAAAAAATAAATCCACGCCGGTCTTTTAAACACTTTATTTTATACATGATATTAAATCTTACCAGTGTTTTTATAATTGTGTTTATTTTCAGTTTTATTATAATTCATTTTAAAGAGTTTTTCTTTAGCAAATAGAATCTTATTTTTACTCCTCAAAACATTTAATTATGTCATACAACTTACTTAAAGGAAAGAAAGGAATCATTTTTGGTGCACTGGATGAAAAATCTATTGCCTGGAAAACTGCTATACGCTGCCATGAAGAAGGCGCACAAATTTTATTAACTAATGCACCTGTTGCCATGCGTATGGGAGAAATTAATAAACTGGCTGAAACTATAAATGCACCGGTAATTCCATGTGATGTAAGCAGTAATGATGATGTAACCAATCTTATAACTAAAGCAGTAGAGCATTTTGGTGGTGGGGTTGATTTTATTTTACATTCTATTGGCATGAGTATTAATGTACGTAAAGGCCTTTCTTACACAGAAAATAATTACGAGTTTACGCATAAAGGTTTCGATATATCTGCATTGAGTTTACACAGGGTGTTGGCTGCTGCCATGAAGCAGGATGCCATAAATGAATGGGGATCGGTTGTAGCTTTAAGCTATATTGCTGCGCAACGTGTTTTTCCGGATTATAATGATATGGCTGATAATAAAGCCATCCTGGAAAGTATTGCACGGAATTTTGGTTACCAGTATGGTGTTAAAAAGAATGTACGGGTTAATACCATTTCTCAATCGCCTACCCGTACTACTGCAGGCAGTGGGGTAAAAGGGTTTGATGGATTTATTTCTTATGCAGAAAAAATGAGTCCTT
>JAYSTT010000357.1:0-3150 GCA_043719495.1 Ferruginibacter sp.
TTTCTGTTCGACCCGGTAATGTATATAGCCGTATTTTAAGCGATGCCTTTAACCGCTGGAGCCTTGTACCAGGCTGCTTTTGCAAGGAAGCAATTGAATTTGGCACCATCACCATCAAGTCTTCCGGCCTGCAAATGCGTAACTTTGTTAACCTGCAAAACCTAAGCCGGGCAGTTGATTGTATATTGCAACATTTTCCGGATAACTACGAATGTTATAATTTAGCGTCTTCGCAGGCAAATACCATGGTAGATACAGCTGAAAAAGTGAAAGCGGTTTATGAGAAAATGTTTCAGAAAGAGGTTGTACTAAACATAACCGGAACTGAACCAAAGGAAACCAATCATTTTTCCATCAGCCTGGAAAAACTGAAGCAGATTGGTTTTACTGAAGATGAAAATTATACGATGGCATCCGAAATAGAACAAATATTCAACTATCTAACATCAAAATAAAACAATGAACCCAATTGAGCAATTTAAGCAGGAGCGTGCAGAAGCAATGAAGCAGATGAGCCAGGATGCCGAACTGAAACAAAAATCGGTTGACTGGATGCTGCACTCTGACAGGTATAAGTACACTTATAATTTTACCTGGATGGGCCGCCCCATTATCAAATACCCACAGGATATACAGATTATGCAGGAACTTATCTGGGATGTAAAACCCGACCTGATTATTGAAACCGGAATTGCCCATGGTGGTTCTATCATCTTTTCATCAAGCATGATGGAACTTTTAGGAAATAGTGGAAAAGTAATAGCAGTAGATATTGATATACGTAAACATAACAGGGATGAAATAGAAAAACATCCCATGATGAAAAATATCACCATGCTGGAGGGTTCTTCTATTGATGAAGCCATTGTTAAGCAAATTGCTGATTATGCAAAAGGGTTTAAAAAGGTTATGGTGGTATTAGATTCTAATCATACACACGATCATGTATTGCGGGAGTTAGAACTGTACACGCCATTGGTAAGTGTAGGTTCTTATATTTTACTGCCGGATACTTTTGTGGAATTTTTTCCAAAAGGATATGTAACCGACAGGCCGTGGGATGTGGGTAATAATCCATACACCGCTATGGAGGCATTTATTAAAACCACCACTGAATTTGTAAAAGACGAATCTATCACAGATAAATTATTAGTTACAGAAGCCCTTGGTGGAGGATACCTGAAAAGGATAAAATAATATAACTCGTACAGCAATACAGTTACAAATTTTTAGGTTTTTTCTAAAATTTGTAACTTTTTTTTGGAATGACTTATAAAAAAACAAGATGAATCAACCACTCGTTACAATAGGGTTGCCAATTTATAACAGACCTGCCGGTTTGCAAAAAGTGCTGGAGTCAATTGAGAGACAAACGTATAAAAACCTTGAAATTATCATTTCGGATAATTGTTCCGCAAACGAAGAAATACAGCAAATAATACAGGGGTTGGCAAGAACCGATTCCCGTATTAAAAACATCAGGCAGCCTGTTAATCTGGGTTTAGAAAGTAATTTTAATTATGTTTTTGAAAAAGCAACAGCCAATTATTTTATGTGGATGAGTGATGATGATTATTTTGATGATAATTACATTGAAGAATGTGTAAAATTTCTTGAAGCAAATCCGGATTATATTTTATGCTCAGGTGTTGCTATGTATTATGAGAAAGGCAATTTTATTTTTAAAGAAAAAATGTTTAAAATAACGAATGATAAACCGGTACAAAGAGTATTTAGGCTATTTAATAATATCAGTAAAAATGGCAATTTTTATGGCGTTTTTAGAAATAAAAAATTACAAGAAAAACCCGTTGGCATCCATATTGGGTGCGATTGGAGTTTGATGGCAAAGTATGCCATACTGGGAAAATTAAATTATATTACTACAACCAGCTACCATCGTAGCGCAGATGGGAACTCAGGTACAAAACGAAAAATGGCGGAAAAGTTTGGATTCAGTAAAATACAAACCTTCTTTTTCGAGACTACAACGGCTTATATAATAGCTTCAAATATTTTTAATGATAAAACAGTTAAAAATAAATTTAATTTTGTACAAAAGAAATTGATAGTAACAACTATTTTTTTACAAATGAATTACCGCTTTGCTTTACAATTCATATACAGATTGGCAGGCAAAAATTTTTTTAAAGCTTAAGATATTTGTTTCCCAGTATTTTTACCTCTTCATTTTCTTTTCTATATGCACTTTTTCTTACCGTATGATCAAAGCAATGCAACTGGTATATTTGTGATAGCCAGGGGCTGTTATAAAATTTTTGTTTATACCTTAATCGGGTAAAGTAAGGATCAAATTTTCTTAGTTCAGATTTTTCATTAAATTCATTAATTGCAAGCAATTCGCCCTGGTAAGGATTATGATTATCCAGCGATACATCGTCTAAATAAAACAATGAATTTGGAAGTAACTTATTTACTTCAATATTATGCAGATAATTTAATAAATTTATTGTAGACGAGTAGTAATCAACATCAATGGAAATAAAACCTATTGGCGCACCAGGTGATATATAACGGGTCCAATTTTCTGAATTTAAATTTGCAATTATTAATTTTGCATTCGCCGGTAACAGTTTTTTTAGATTTGATGGATCCTGCATAGGGAAATCGCCTTGCACGTATAATTCAGGATGATCTTTGTAGCCTGCATGTTCAGGCATGCCATCACCAGAATCAAAACCAATAACTTGAATTTTAACATTAAGTATCCTCATTATTTTTTCAGCATATTTTACCATTGCCAGTAAGCCCCTTCCATTGGCTACGCCAAATTCAATTACAGTAATTTCTTTTATTCCTAATTGAACTGCTCTTGATGCAGCTTCATAAATGCCAAAAGCATAATGGGGTAATCTGAAAACATCGTATTTGATTTTAGCTTTTAATGAACCAAAGAGTTTTGCCCACCAGTAACCTAAACAAAAGTGTAACGGATAATTTAATAAGGTATTTATATTTTGGAATAAAAAATTAATTTTCTGTTTCATAAAATTGGATTGTAACTAGTATATAGTTTTTTTTGCCAGTACCCAATAATATCTGCCAGACTTTGTTCAAGTGTTATTTCAGGTTGCCAACCAAAATCTTTTTTCATCTTTTGGTAAGAACCAATTATTTTTCTGTTTTCAT
>JAYSTT010000358.1:0-3147 GCA_043719495.1 Ferruginibacter sp.
GCTGTTGCCAAAAGGTATTTCTGTTTTATCGGTAAAGGAAAAATTATCTCCTAATAATGCAGTAAGTATTGTTGCGGCTGCATTGGAAGTTACAGAATGCCCGCTTGTAAATTCTGGAAAAGGTGGTGTTTGAATATAAGGAACCCAGTTGCGGTCAACACTGCGATTAATAATTGTTATAGGGCGTATAAGATTAGTTCGGTATTTTTCATCCCAGCAACTGATGAAAGCATCAAAAATAGCAATGCTGGTTAATGCATATACCTGTGCTGATTTTGTAAGGGAAATATTTTGTGCAACACAAGCCTGTTGAGCAATCATTACCCAATGCCCGCCGGGAGAAATTTTATGAATGAAATAATTCAGGTGGCCAATATTGACAGATACATTGGGATTGTCGTCCCAATACAGTGCGGTTGCTTTGCGAACTGTATCTAAGTTTTTACCGATAAGGTATGTTTCCATCATGGTTTTATAGAACATAGAATTTTTTGCAGCACTGAAAACCAGTTTTTCTTTAGGAGAAAACTGTGAGGCTTTGGTTAATGTTAATGGCCTGATGGTATTCCAGTGTGGTTCCAGGCCCTGTGCATAATCTAAAGGTGTGGGCTGCCAGTCGCCGGGTTTATTGGTAATAACATAACGTATTAAACCCCTCGATTTTAAATAATTATCTTTTTTTGCCCATGCAATAATACTATCCGCAACAGTGCGGCCATATTTAATAGAGTTTTTAATAATAGCAGTATCGGATTGCAGCAGTAAAGAATCGATAAAAGTTTTTCTCCAGTTTTCAATTTTATATTCGCTTCCTACTAAAGCCTGAGCCACATAAGAAAAAGAAATACAGGCTGCAACAAAATTATCTGTTCCAGTTGGTGGGGCCGGGATATTTTTTAAGCCATTTAGTTTTCCTGTTAAAGATGGTAATGACGCATCATCATTTCTTACACATTCGTAAAAAGCAATATTGGGATATACATAAATGCGGCTGGCAATGGGTGGAGTAAACAAATCTTCCATTACAGTGTTTACTAAAAGATTGTTGAGTTGGTGTAATACCTGCTCTTTTTGCTGGGCAATAATTTTATTTGCAGATAATAAAAGAATTGATAAAAAAATAATTACAATTCCTTTATTTATTTTGTTAAGGTTCATTTGCGGAAAGTTTGGTATCTCTTAAACAAATTTAAAATAAATAGTTGGTGTTTGGGTGGGTGCATTTAAATTTGTCGCATCATTTAGACCTCACCCCCAACCCCTCTCCAAAGGAGAGGGGAGCTTTAGACTCTGAAATTTGAACGTATTTTATTTTAAAGTTAGATTTAGCAATACGACAATTTTAAATGCACCCGTTTGTGTAAATCATAATTTTAAACGGTTCTGTATAAATATAAAAATAAAAAAAGCTGCTTGCCTGGCAGCAAACAGCTCATATTATAACTTTTGTGTAGAACTATGTTTACCCAAAAACAATTATCATCAAAAGAATAACAATAATTAAAATATCCTTTTTATACACAGCGTAAAGTTAAATAGTTTTATAAGAGGGTTTTTTAAAAAGCCCTGTGCCAACGCACTTGGGCTTTTACATGAAAAAGGATTTGCTCCTTCGTTATTGCTCAATGATTAATTTAGTTGTGGTTGTTTCTTCTGTACCAATTAATCTTACCAAATAAAAACCTTTGCTTAAGCCAGATAAGTTATAGCGGTTATCATTTGCTTTATTCATTTGCTTTACCACTTTGCCATCAGCATTTATTATTTGTATTTGTTTAAACGCATTGGCACCATTTATAATAATATATTCTTTTGCAGGATTAGGTAAAATGGTAATGGTATATTTTTTACTAAAATCAACTTTTGCAATATGGCTGTAGGTAAACATATTGTTTTTGTCAACCAGTTTTAAGCGGTAATAATTTATGCCGGCAAACGGTTGGTTATCGGTTGTGCTATAATTTGCCACGGCTGAACTTCCGTTTGATACTACAATTTTTATAGCTGTAAAGTTGCTGCCATTGCTGCTTTTTTCTATTTCAAAGTGGTTAAAATTTATTTCATTTTCCGTTGCAAATTCAATACAAACATTACTGTTACATTTTACGGCATTAAAACTCCGCAGCGTTAAGGGCAGCGGTGCCGCCAACAGATCAACTGAGGCAAAAGTAAAAGGGCTGAAATTATTTACGGCTGCCGCAGTAGTAACAGTGCCGGTAGTGGTGCCGGTGCTGCCGCCATTTCCTAAATTTTCCCAGGTGCTGCCTGTCCAACGGGTTATTCGTGCCGAAGCAGGGTTATTAATATAAGTAGTTCCGCCGGCACAGGGTGCCGCAAAACTAAAGGTTAGTGTTGTGGCGCTGGTGCCAATCAATCTTTTTACATCCCAATATTCGCAATTACTTATTTTTTTTAAGGCCGGGTCTTTTTGAGAAGTATCGCCTACCAGCGTGGGGCTGGCTAAAAAATATTGTGCGCTAAATTTATCTGTTGCTACAGCAGGTGCAGTTATGGCAACTGTATTAAGCGATGTGGCACTGCCAGCAGGAAAAACAAATGCATCGTTACCAGTTTTTGCAACAGGCCCGTTTACATGGCTTGTGTTTGATGCTGTGGTATAAGTGGCGTTATCTAAAAAAATAAGTGGGTTTACAGTACTGCTTATAATATTACCACCGCTAAAACTAAGATTGGTACCAACAGTAACAGAATCGTTTAGTATAAGATTCCCTGCACCGGTTTTCTGCATTTGCATTTGTGGAAAAATAATGGGCTGTGTGCCTGTTTGTTCAATAACCCCATTTGTATTGCCACCAAACCTTACTAAATTAGCAAACGAAATACCCGAGGATGAATTTATGGTTAGGTTTTGGTTATAGTTGGAAGGGTTATCATAAGCTAAAAATACATTGCCGTTGTTTCTGTTTACGGTAAGGTTGCCATTATAAGTGCTGCTGTATTGGTATGACTCATAAAAGCCAGGTGCAGAATTTACTGTTATAGTAGTATTGCCGTTAATAGTATTTCCCCTGAAATAATGATTATTAGAATTGGTTGCCGCATCTGAAATATTTACAGTTCCTGTTATTTGATTTTGCAAAAAATCATCTATGTTGCCGCCGGTATAACCATTAACATTTAATGCAC
>JAYSTT010000359.1:0-3146 GCA_043719495.1 Ferruginibacter sp.
TTTTTTAAGGGTTAAATATAAAAACATGGATATGCCAAAATGATTAGTGGCATGAGAAGAGGTAAAGCTGCTGCTTTGTGGCCTGTAACCCACTAATACCCTTACCCAGTCTGCAATAGCAGGTTCATTACAGGGGCGAAGCCGTATAATATTATGTTTAATAATTGTACTGCTGATAAAATCGGTAAGTATCACTGTCATTATTGCAAATATTATCCACCACCAGCCATTTTTTTTATAATTTATAACAGCAAAGAGCAATAAAAAGAAATATAAAGGAATCCAGATATCCGAATTACGTATCCAGGGCATCAGCCAGTCAAAAAAACTATTATGCCATTTATAATTAATCAGTTTAAATAAATGCCTGTCGTATGATAAAAGTTGTTCCATTAAATGCAGGATGCTGTTAAATTACAATCACTCAAAAATAATTAAACTAATTTAGCAACCTGATAAATTATTATACAGCATGCTTTTTTTGCAAAGGATACCTAAATTACTGCGTTGGATATTTTCGGTAGTGATTTTGTTGTTGATTACCCTGACTGTTTTTCGTTTTATTTTTTTTTGGAAGTATAATCCACCAGGCAAGGCATTTTCCGGCTCAGCATTTATTTTAGGCTTTCGTTTCGACGCAAGACTTTGCTGCATTATTGGATTAGGAATGATGTTGCTCAGTTTTACGCCTTTTTTAAACCCCTTTAAAAATAGCAGTGCCAAAAAAATATGGAACATTTTATTACCCTTAATCTTTACCCTGGTGGTGCTTTTTTATTTTATAGATTTTTATCATTTTGATTATTTGCACCAGCGCCTTAATGCCACTGTTTTAAATTATTTAGAGGATGCAGGCATTTCGTTTAACATGGTATGGCAAACCTATCCCTTAATAAAAGTGGGTATTACTGTTATAGTATTGCTGATAATATTCAAATTTATTTTTACAAGATTGCTTGCAGGTTATTTGCAACAAAATAGTTTTTATAAGAGAAGGGGCATTGGGTTTTACATTATTGCCTTTTTTATTTTGGGTGGATTCATCTTTGGAAAGATCGGGCAGTTTCCCCTTCGATGGAGCGATGCATTTACATTGAGTGACGATTTTAAAGCCAACCTGGCACTCAATCCCTTTCAAAGTTTTTTTAGCACATTAAATTTTAGAAATTCTACTTACGATATAAAAAAAGTAAAGGAGTATTATCCGCTGATGGCTTCTTATTTAGGGGTACAGCAACCCGACAGCATACAATTAATGTATGAAAGAAATTACCCTATTGCTGATAGTAATGGCATTAAACCAAATGTAGTGCTGGTTATTTGCGAAAGTTTTAGTGCTTATAAAAGCAGTATGTTCGGTAATCCTTTAAACACTACCCCCTATTTTAATGAACTTTGTAAAAATGGCGTTTTTTTTGACAGGTGTTTTTCTCCAGCCTATGGTACTGCACGTGGTGTATGGGCAACTATTACAGGTATTCCTGATGTGGAAAGCCCCAGCACTGCCAGCCGCAACCCCAATGCAGTAAATCAGCATACCATCATCAATGATTTTAAAGGCTATAATAATTATTATTTTTTAGGAGGCAGTGCCACGTGGGCAAATATCCGTGGTTTGCTAACCAACAATATTAATGGATTACATCTGTATGAAGAAGAGGATTACAAAGCCGCTAAAATTGATGTATGGGGCATCAGTGATAAAAATTTATTTTTAGAGGCTAATAAAGTTTTAAAGGAACAAACCAAACCTTTCTTTGCAGTAATTCAAACAGCAGATAACCACCGGCCTTACAGCATACCAAAAGAAGATGATGCTGTTTTTAAAAAAATATCGGTTTCGTCCGATTCATTAAAAAAATTCGGTTTTGAAAGTAATGACGAGATGAACGCCTTTCGTTATACCGATTTTGGTTACCGGCAATTTATGGAAGCTGCTAAAAAGGAAAAATATTTTGATAATACCATTTTTGTTTTTGTTGGCGACCACGGCATAAGAGGTAATGCCGGAGATATGTTTCCTAAAAGCTGGACAGAACAGGGCCTAACCTGCGAACATGTACCTTTACTTTTTTATGCTCCAAAATTTTTACAGCCCAAAAGAATAAATAAAGTGTGCAGCCAGGCAGATATTTTACCTACCATTGCATCGCTGGCAAAAATGCCCTACCGTAATAATACTTTTGGAAGAAATTTATTGGATACCATGATTCCCTTTGCTGAATACAAATCTGATTTTAGAGGCGAGAAATATGCATTTATCATTGACCATGATGTTAAAACAATAGGCTTAATCAGCAACCGCTATTATTTTCTTAAAAATTTAAAAACAGGTAAAGGCAATTTTGTTTCGATGATAAATAACAACCCGGTGGAAAAAAATTTGCAAACCGATAGTATAAAAAATTATTTATCCCGGTTAACTGATGCTTATTACGAAACTGCAAAATATTTATTGTTGAATAATAAAAAGAAGTAATTTCTTTACCAATTACAATCTTTTACCCTTTGTAATTATAACTCTGCAATTTTCCCTATTGATTATTATATTCGCACACGTTTTAAGCTAAAGGAAAAAATAAAGTCATGAATAAGTGGAAAGTTTCTAAAACCATCCAGTGGATAATAAAGCTATTTATTATTTACTTGTGCATGTTTACCGCATTCCGCATTGTGCTTGTCATTTTATTTAAACCTAAAGCTATCAGTATATTGGAGCTTGTACCTTCTTTCTGGCTGGGACTTAAATTTGATTTGCGTTGGATAGCTATTGCTTTGTCACCCATTATAGTACTTTCTATTTTTAAAAGGTTCTCCCCGTTTCACTCATCAAAAACAAAAAAAATCTGGACGATATATCTTGTTATTATCTCTTTTTTAATAATGTTTTTTTTCGGTGCAGATTTTACCAATTTCAGCTACAACCATACCAGGATAGGGGCCAGTGCAATGAATTTTTTAAGAGATCCCTACGAAATGTTCAAAATGGCCTGGCAGTCTTATCCTATTGTATGGATATTACTGGGTTTGGGTATTGCAGTTTTTTTTACTTCCAAATTATTCCGCCGTTCACACGGTAAAGTTGATGCCAACAATTACTGGCATAAGTTTGAATATAAACGCCGTTGGTATTTAGTTGCCCTGCT
>JAYSTT010000360.1:0-7618 GCA_043719495.1 Ferruginibacter sp.
TGCGGATCTAATAAATCTTTCAGCGGCATTACTTTAACCTGTACTGTAAATATCATGATTGTTTTTGTTTATAAAGCAAAGATAAAATAATGTAGGCAATGAATACCACTGGTACTGCCAGCCATTTTAAAAGAATGGCTGCAATAATGGCAATCACCAATAAAATTACTTTAGGCAAATTATTTTTTATCGTAAAATCTTTAAATTTTAAAGCCATTAAAGGCAAAGTGGAAACCATTAACCAACTTACTATCGCAATAAAAACATATAGCACCCATTTATTGGTAAGCCATTCACTCACATCAATAAAGCTACTACCAAAATGCAAAATCAAAGGGAAAGAGGCAATCAATAAACCGGCTGCAGGTATCGGCACACCTTTAAAACCGTATGATTGGGAATTATCCAGATTAAACCTTGCCAAACGGTAAGCTCCGGCACAGGCAACAATAAAAGCTGGTAACAGCCATGCAATAGAAGTGTCCAGTCCTGCTTCTTCTTTAATAAAACTGATGCGTAACAGTTGATATAAAATTACCGAAGGTGCCACACCAAAACTTACCACATCACTTAAAGAATCTAATTGTTTGCCCATGTCGGATGTTGCGCCTAATAATCTTGCAACAAAGCCATCTAAAAAATCCACTGCCGCAGCAGCAAAAATTAAGTACGAAGCAATAGATAATTTTTCGGGAATATTATAATGTGTACTTAAATCTTCTCCTACAAAAATAGAAATGGTTTCTGTTTGCAAAGCAAAAACTATAGCAATACAACCAAGAAATAAATTCAGCAGTGTAAAAATGTTGGGGATTTGTTTCATTGGAAATGACCACCGACGACAGGCAACTGACAACGGTTAATTATGTTTTATTTTATTAAAGAATTTTTAAAGACCTGAATTTTGACTACTAATTTTTCTGATGCTGAATAGAATTTATCAAACTGCTGCTGATTAATATATTTTCTTTTAATGGCAAGATAAAGACAATTAACAACTTCTAAAGCAGAACGTTGGGCATATCCTAAAAATCTTCCTTGTTCAGGGTTTGATTGGCCTGTAGACCCCTCTGCAATATTTAATGAGATTGAATCTGCAGCCCTTTTCATTTGAGATGTAAGAGAAAACATTTCTTCCTTTGGAAAGACTCTTGTTAAAACATGTACTTCATCTGCTAAATCAATAGCCAAGTTCCCTATTTCTAACTTTTCAAATTTAAAGGCCATATACTAAAAATAAAAGGTCTGCCGTGGTCTGTTGTCATTAGTCCGTCGTCATTTTTTCATTAAAGCTTCAATATCCTCAACCGTAATTGGAATATTTTTCATCAAATCTTTATTACCGTTTCTTGTTATCCAAAAATTATTTTCAATCCTCACGCCCATTTTTTCTTCTTCAATATAAATGCCCGGCTCAATAGTAAATACCATTCCCGCTTTTACAGGTTCGGTTCTTGTTCCTAAATCATGTACATCAATGCCTAAATGATGGCTGATACCATGATATAAATATTTTCTGTATGCCCTGTTTTCCGGATCTTCATTTTTTATTTCGCTTTTACGCAGTAATCCAATTTTTAAAAATATCTGTGTAGCTTCTTCGCCAACTTTTTCAGTGTAGTCAATTATGCTAATGCCGTGTTTTAAAATACTTGCAGCATAATGATGCAAATGTAAACAGGCATTGTACACTGTTTTTTGCCTGCGTCCAAATTTTCCATTTACGGGAATTGTTCTGGTTAAATCGGCGCAATAATTGCCATACTCTGCACCAAAGTCCATCAATATCAGTTCACCATCTTTACATTCTAAATTATTTTCTACATAATGCAAAGTTCTTGCCCTGTCGCCACTGGCAATAATACTTCCATAAGCCGGGCCACTTGCTCTTTGTTTTAAAAACTGGTGATAAATTTCTGCTTCAATTTCATACTCCATTACTCCAGGCTTAATAAATTGTAACAAATGCCTGAAAGTATTATCAGTAATATCAATGGCTTTCTGCATAACTTCTATTTCCAATGCAGTTTTTATTCCTCTTAAATCTTTTAATATTTTTGCACTGCGTTTGTAATTATGCATTGGAAAACGTTGCTTCATCATTTCAGCATAGCGATAATCCCTTACCGGAATCCAATTGGCTTTACGGTCATTTTCGTTGGTATTTAAATAGATGGTATCCACCCAATGTATCCAGGGTAGTAATGTTCCATCCAATGTATCTAACCAAATAATGGTTTTTATACCTGATATGGCTGTGGCTTCATTAGCCCTAAGCCTGTGTCCATCCCATTTTTCTTTTAGTTCATTGGGGCGAACCAATACCAATACTTCCCTGAATTTAGGATCAGGATTATCCGGATATAATATCAGCATCGAATCTTCCTGCTCAATACCCGTTAACCAAATCATATCGCTGTTTTGCTTAAACTTATACAGCTGGTCGGCATTAGTAGGTAATTCATCATTACTATTAAATATAGCAATAGCACTTTTTTCCATTTTACCTGTAAACCGTTTACGGTTTTCTGTAAATATTTGGGAATTAAGGGGGAGATATTTCATGTATATAAATTTACTGTGCAATATACATTTTTGCAGGTATTCTGATTAATACAAGGCAGATTTCCATTATTTCAAGGAAAAGAAAACAAAGATTACTCACATATCTCATTCAAATGTTGGAAATTATCCAATTAAACTGATATAATTTGTAACTATTACTCTTTTTAAAAATAATGTACAATATGCATAGCAATGAAATGTACATTTCCTCCTGTATTTTAAAAAATATTCAATGCATTCAAGTATTTAGCTACAATGTTTGAATTTGTTTAATAATACTGTTAATAATTAAACCGATGCAAACGTTTGCAGTAAATAAATTTAATACCATTAATTTATTACTATGGCATTGGAATGGCTTAAAAATACAAACTATAACTTTGCGGCAACGATTGCCAAAAGACTAAACCTAAATTTTCTTGCCATGTCAGTACCAACAATGATTGCCCTTCCCAAAAATGCATTAATTAATTTAGGATTGAAAGTGTCGGGTGGTATACACTACCAACTTTCTCCGGCAGAATTAACCGAACAAACATTAAAACGCGGCGAAGGAGTTTTAAACGATACCGGTGCTTTATTAATTAATACCGGTAAGTTTACCGGACGCAGCCCTAAAGATAAATTTACTGTAAAAGATGCCATTACAGAAAATACGGTTAACTGGAACGATTTTAATATTCCTATTGAAGAGAAATATTTTTTTCAGTTAAAAGATAAAATGCTTAAATATTTAAGCGATAAAGAAATTTGGGTACGGGATTGTTATGCCTGTGCCGATGAAAACTTTAAACTGAGTTTAAGAGTTATTAACGAACAGCCGTCTGCAAATTTATTTTGCTACAACATGTTCATTCGCCCCGAAGAAAAATATCTTGAAAACTTTGCACCACACTGGCATATTATTCAGGCACCTGGGTTTAAAGCCAACCCTTCACAAGATGGAACAAGAGCTGAGAATTTTGCTATATTAAGCTTTACACATAAAACCATTTTAATAGGTGGCAGCGGCTATACCGGCGAAATGAAGAAAGGCATTTTTACCATGCTAAATTATGTATTGCCACAACGTGCCAAAGTACTAAGTATGCATTGCAGTGCAAATATTGGCAAGGGTGGGGATACTGCAGTTTTTTTTGGATTAAGTGGTACTGGAAAAACAACATTGAGTGCTGATCCTAATAGATATTTAATTGGTGATGATGAGCATGGCTGGACAGATGAAACTGTTTTTAATTTTGAAGGTGGCTGCTATGCGAAATGTATTGATTTAAGTGAAGAGAAAGAACCCGAGATTTATAATGCCATTAAGCCGGGCGCATTAGTAGAAAATGTTACATTTATTGACGGTACCAACAAAATTGATTTTAGCAGTAAAAAAATAACTGAAAATACCAGGGTAAGTTATCCTTTATATTTTATCAGCAATGCAATAGAACCTTCTATTGGCAAAACCCCAAAAAACATTTTCTTTTTAACCTGCGATGCTTATGGTGTATTACCGCCAATAAGCAAATTAACCCCGGGGCAAACCATGTACCAGTTTATTAGTGGTTATACTGCAAAAGTTGCCGGTACCGAAGCTGGTGTTACCGAGCCAAAATCAACTTTTAGTGCCTGCTTTGGCGCACCTTTTTTACCGCTGCATCCTGCACAATATGCCGAAATGCTGGGCAAAAAAATGAAGGAACATAATGTAAAAGTATGGCTGGTAAATACCGGCTGGAATGGTGGTCCTTATGGCATTGGAAAAAGAATGAAACTAAGCTATACACGTGCCATGATAACAGCGGCATTGGAAGGAAAATTAGATGATGTGGAATATGATACTACACCTTGGTTTAAACTATCCATTCCAAAAACATGCCCAAATGTACCTGCCGAAATATTAAATGCAAGAAATACATGGCCCACACCAGAAGCTTTTGATAAAAAAGCACAGGAGCTTGCAATAGAATTCGTAAAAAATTTTGAAAAATATGCCAGTGGAGCCAACAAAGAAATTTTGGCCGCGGTGCCCAGAACAGTTTAATACCAAAAAAAACTAAGATTGCATGCCAGCATCCCTCCGGATTAATTTTCGGGGGGTTTTATACAGCCGAAGATAACAAGTGTCAGCCCGTATTTTGGCAAACCCAATGTTAGCGGCATGTGGTTTGTTGTCAGAGTGGTTGTGAATTGAATTACGCCAATGCTCTTTTCCTATTGGTACTTGTCAAACGGGGTTTTGTCGTTGATTTTTGCAATGGTATTTTTTTACCTGTTGCTTTGTAATAAGCAATTATCTCACTAATTTTTTTTCTGTCTGCCGCTGTCAACGGAGTTGGGTCAACTACGAAGTCAATACCTGCTGGTTCTTTTATGTATCCCATTGTCTTATAATTTAAGTTGGAAAATATTTTTTAATTAGTTTAAGTGCCTCTTGTGGAAATATTACCATTTTATGTCCACCAACATGTGTCGCACCTAAAGTTCTTTCATAATGCTCAATCAATCTTGTCTTAGAAGTGAAAGAAACGAATCCTTGATAACCTTTGTCCCACGAAGATTTACAAGTGAAAGCAAACAGATTGCCAGGAACTCCTTCATAAAGTTTGTTCTTGCCTAAGTTGAATGGAGAACTTTCAATAAGGTGTAAATAATAATGGTCGTTGTAATCGCTGATACTTAAAAGCCCTTGAACAATATCAGGATTGTTTCTGATTGTCAATTTGAAAACTTGCCTGTCTGTTAGCTTGAACTCACTTGCCCAATTGAAAAGCCAGCCATTTTTCTTAGTAGCATTTTTTAAGTCCGCTTTGGTTACAGGATGAACGTCAGTCGGGAAACTGTCGCCTGAAATGGTATTGACTATGCTATTTGTTAGCTTATCAATCTCGATTCCTAAATGATATTTAGTCTGTTTTGCCACATTTCAAAGATACAAAAAAAGCGGCTATAAATGAGAGGTGATTAGTCTGTTATACTGATTATTTTGGCCAAAAAAGAATAACCAAAACTGCAATAAGTATAACACCTAAAATAACCAATATCGGGATAATAAATTTTTTGTCGCCACCTTTTATGTTTAACTCCATTTTCCCTGAACCAGTATTATACTATCTTTTGACATTGATTACTTTATTTTCAGTTTCAATTTGCTTCAAAAATTCAATGTCAGTAACCATGTCACGTTCAGCAACCTTACTATCAATAATTTTTTCATTTTACAATTCTGCTTATTAGTATAATTTTTTCTATTGGTGATAAGACCCTTAGTTTGATGTTTAAAATACCGCTGTTAGTTTTAAGAATATAACGTATGGTGTCACCCTTTTTACTGTTTTCAATTTTTCTTTTCTTGTTTACAATCTTCTCAATTTCGATTTCGGTCAAAAAAGCATCAATCTTTGTTATGTTATTAGCCTTGGCAATTTCGGAAATTTGTTCTACGTTCCCGCATTGACGTTGTGGCGGAATTCCGCGATCCTTCAGCCGGGAACTGTTGCTGATTAAAGATACAAAAGCCGATGATTTATTCTACTGCTAAATTTATAAAGTCCAGTTGGAGTCAAAGTTGATTTCTTGCTGTCGCTTGGCACCTGCGTTCCGTCCGCCGCCATAACGCCAATGCAATGTTGCCTGTAGTGCTGTTATGTTCTCTTATTTATTAACTAAGCTTAATAGTTCTTTGTAAGCGTCGCTTGGCCGGTCTGCACTTTTATTAATAATTCTACCGTCTTTGTCAATAATTGCGTAATGTGGTATTCCGTTAATTACAAAGAGTTCATCAGCTTCTTTAATCATTTTGTCATTTAATAGATAATGCTCTCCCTGAATACCTATTTGCTTACGGGTTTTTAGCCAAGCTTTTTCTTTGTCATTATATCCTAAGTAAAGAAATACAATATTTTTTCCTTTTAGTTTATCTTTTAATATTGCAGCATTCGGCATTTCTGCTCTGCAGGGAACACACCAACTCGCCCAAAAATCTACATAAATTACTTTGCCTTTATACTTTTTAAATATGTCAATGAGGGAATTGGTTTTACTATTATTAACATTAATGGCTGATGCGGTTTTTGGATTTTCGTAATCATTTCGTCTGCTGATTACAAGTTGTTTCATTTTTTTATTATGAACAATCTGGTCATACTTTTTAAACAATGGATTATAGACACTGTCAGGTGTTTTAATTAACCAAGCCATAAATCTGGAGAGATAAACGTCTTTTGTACTTCCTGAAAGGAGGTTACTGTCCGCTGCATAATTAAAACGGTCAGCTAATGTTAATTTGTTTGATTTTCTGTTGAGTTTTGATGCAACATAAAAATCAATAAGGTCATTATACTCGCTAGTGTTTAATGCAGCATATTCATCATTAATTCCTTTCTCCATAAGTTTTGATATAGTGCCATTATCCAAGGAATCCCTATTGGTTATATTCTCTACCAATGTTCTTTCATAAGGCTCGTATGAATATTGAGAATGAAGCCAATTGTAATAAGTATCAGACATTTCATGTTTACTTCTGTACTTGTTTAATAGATTTATTTTATATGAGGTAAATTTTTTCCGGTAGGATAAAACACTGTCAATATTTTTGCTTCTGGTTTTTTCAAAAAAATTGTGCTCTAAAAAATAATTAATTATACTGTTGTGCAAAAAGGCAGAAAAATTAAAGTCTCCTGCATTTTTCCCAATTGCATAAATAGGATTTGGGTGAGAAAAATCTACAATTAATTTTTGACTTTCATCTTTCACAAAGTCAAATATTTGGTTTCCGTTTTCTGTCTTAATGTACCAGGCTCCAATTGATTCTTCTGGAATTATAACCTTAAAGGCCTTGTTCTTGTTGACCACTACTTTTGCCCTATTGTCACGCCAAACTCTGGTAAAATTATTAAAGCCCCCCGTTTCAGTAATATAGAATATTGAGTCATTATATTTTTCTACAGTACCAGTTACTTCTACTTGTGCGTTAACGCTTAATGTAATCATTGAAATAAATAATGTCAATAAGGCTCTCATTTTTGTCAAGGATTTTTTTAGTGTTGAGTGTCTGCAGTACACT
>JAYSTT010000037.1:0-4472 GCA_043719495.1 Ferruginibacter sp.
ACAATAAAGGTTACAAAGGTATTTTGGGAATGGAACATGGTAATGCAAAACCAGGCAAAGAGGGGGAACAGGCTTTAATAAAAGCTTACCGTGATGCGGATGATTTTCTGTAATGTTTGTATAAAAATTTATTTTATACAAATATTTAAGTTTTAAAGCAACATCTATTGCCCAATTTTATCCGTATATCTTTTTGTGATAAAATTATTTTTAAAAATAACCTGTGCCTGTTTACTTCTTTGCTATGTGGTAACAACACAAGCCCAGCTAATAGATAACAGTTCTACCTTAAGAAGTATCAACCACAACAGTTATTTCCGTTTTCATTACGATAACGATTATTTTACAAAAACAGATGAATATTACAGCCAGGGCATTACTTTAGAATATGTGCATCCTTCAATTAAAAAATCCCCTTTATCAAAATTATTATGGAAGCCTTATAAAACACCAGCGCAATATGGCGTAACATTTAATTTATTTGGTTACACCCCCACCAGTATTTTAAGCGATAGTATTTTGTATGGCGACAGGCCTTTTAACACTAACATTTCTTTAAAAACATTTTTAATTCAGGTAGATAATATACACAAGCAGCAAATATCCACCGCCTTTAGTATTGGGGTAATGGGGCCTGCTGCTTTGGGTTACCAAATACAGGATAATATACACCGCTGGTTAAAAAACCCATTGCCGCATGGCTGGCAATACCAAACACAAAACGATATTATCATTAATTATCAAATTAATTACGAAAAACAATTTGTTGCCGCAGGAAATAATTTTTTACTGAACGCAACTGCAGAAGCAAGGGCCGGCACATTGAATAATAAGATAAGCAGTGGGTTTAATTTTACAGCAGGCAGGTTTAATAAAAGATTTTTGTCAGTTACTTACAGCAAAAGAAAAGCCGAATACTATTTGTATGGCCAAAGCAGGATAAATTTTATTGCTTATGATGCAAGTATGCAAGGAGGCTTATTCAACCGTAAAAATGCTTATACCATTGCTAACAGCGATATTAGCAGGGTAACTTTTCAGGCAGATGCCGGCATTATTGTAAACTTTAAAAAACTGTACCTCTCTTATACCCAATCAATACTTACCAAAGAGTTTAGTACAGGTAAATACCATCGCTGGGGAGGTGTAAGTATTGGGTTTGCGTTGTAATTTTTTATGAGGATTTTATAATTTTAAATTTAACCGGGGTAGAAAAGTAAAGGCCTTTTATATATTCTGTTGGTACGCTTACGCAACATTTCTTGTGCTGCATACGTCGCTGGTTAAAAACCAAGCGACGGCGAAGATTGAAGCGGATTAGCCACAGGGACAGAGATAAACTGATGAAATTTAATTGTCAAGGCCAAATTGCACAAACGCTTTTTTTGTACACAGCCTTTCTATTGCCAAAACTGAAATAATCCCAATAGTGTAAGCAATTATATCAGCCCACTCAAAAGAGGTTCCAATTATTATTTTGGCAATGTTGTTGTTTTGAAGATTCAATTTGTGAACGATACTAAAATATTGCAATATTTCTACGGAATAAGCAAAGACCAGAGTGAAAATAGCTGTTTGTAATGGACGGGTATTTAAAATAGAGCGAATGAAGCAATATATTAGTATTACTACTAAAAAATCCCCAACATAATTTCTAACAAATCCACTGTCAAGAAACGCAGCGATACAAATTTCAATTACTAATAGTAGGAAGAAACAAAGAAAATAAAAGAGTCGGGATTTAAACATTATTTCTAGGTTGTGTATAAATCATAAACATACGCAATTCCGATACTTTAATTAATTCAATCTTAGCAATTTTATGCACCCGTATATTCTACGCTACAATTAAAGTTGCCCTATGGTATGCCGTACAAGTGTGCGACGCAAGGATGCTAAATTGAAAAACAAATGCTAGTTGCAAAAAATAAAACGTATATCATAAATCAATTCGCTTTCCAAACATTAAATCTTGGGCAATTTATATCCATTGTGGTATTCATTCATCAGGTATTTTTTATTTATAGCATGGTCGGTAAAGTTTTGCTTCCCCATATCCCAAAATAATTTTTGTTTGCTCCTGTAAGCAATATTGCCCATTTGTGCCAAAGTGGCCACATGGGCACCTGCCTGTATAGGGCAATTTAGATTAGTTAAATTTTTTAATTTCACCACATCTATAAAGTTCGCCCAATGTTTTTCCAATCCACTATCGGATGATTTACTAAAAGGCACAAGGATTTTATTTACATTCTTTTTTTCTTCCAGCACCTCCCAACCGGAACGGTTTAAAACCAGTGTGCCATTGTTACCAATAAATGCAATACCATGATCTCGGCCATAATCGCCATTTCCAATACCTACTGCATGGTCCCATACAATATTAAAATTTTCAAATTGATATAATGCCATTAAAGTATCGGGTGTTTCGTCGGCCGAATCTGGTTTAGCAAATTTTCCACCAACTGATACTATTGAGTTGGGTGCTGTTGCTTTCATACCCATAAATGCATAATCCAGTAAATGAACCCCCCAATCTGTCATTAACCCTCCAGCATAATCCCAAAACCACCTAAAATTAAAATGAAACCGGTTGATATTGAAAGGCTTTGTTTGTGCCGGGCCCAACCATTGCGTATAATCCACCCCGGCAGGTACTGCTGAATCGGGTTTTACAGTTAGCGGTTGTTTCCAGTCTAAATAACACCAAACTTTTACTGTGCGGATATTTCCTAATTGCCCGCTGTGAACAAAAGCTATAGCATCTTTAAAGTGTTGCTGGCTCCTTTGCCACTGGCCGCATTGTACTACTTTATTATATTTTTGCTGTGCATTTACCATAATACGGCATTCACCTATTGAATTACCAACAGGTTTTTCCACATACACATCTTTACCCGATTCCATTGCATGTACCATCATTAAAGCATGCCAATGATCTGGTGTGCCAATTATAACTGCATCAATATCTTTTTGTTCCAGTAATGCTTTATACTGGTTATATATTTTTACTTTTGAAGCATTGCCATTTAGCAAATCCAGCTCTTTTAATCTTTTATCAATTACATTTTTATCCACATCGCAAATAGCAATTAGGTTTACACCGGGTACTTTTAAAGCTGCTAAAACGTTTGACCAGCCCATACCATTAACCCCTATCACAGCAATATTTACCTGATCGCTTGGTGCTAAACCACTTTTAAAAACTGTAAAAGCTTTGCTATTAAAAATAGATAATAATAAACTGCTGCCTGCAAGAGTAGCAGTTTTTTTTAAAAAAGAACGACGATTATTCATACAATTAAATTTAGGCTTTGTAATTACTTTTTTAAAACCATACTCAGTTTACTTATTTATAAATTTCCCTGCAATTATTTTCTCCTCACTATGATTTGTTAAAAACTAAAGCAAGTAAAGATTATAATTGTGGGTTTAGAACAGCCGCAATTTTTTTAACCTTTCTATCCACTAAATAAAAAGCCAGTAACCCTGCCAGTGTACTACCAATATAAAAAATATTAAACTCCCCCGTCATGCCAAAAGTAAATTGCCCAATAAGCATATATAAAATATTAATACTGATAATTAAGGCGATATATGGCACTATATAATTATTTACATCCTTTGCGTTTTTGGTAAATATAAAATGGAATAAGAGCATTATAATTAACGATGGCAGTGAAACTAAAATTCCATAGCCAGCCACTAACAGGAATATTTCGGTATCATTTTTATTGCCTCCGGTAAACAGCTCATAAAAAACAAAACACAATAATCCCAGTAATAAAAACACATCCGCTAAAAGCCAGATAAAAAATACTTGTTTGTATTTCATATTTTTAGTTTGCTTTCCAAATGTTATTCCCAAAATTTATATCCGGAAAAACTTTTGCTTCATCAATTTCTACTTTTTTTAATTCTTCGGTGGTGGGTAATTTAATTTTCCAAACTGCTGTATTGTTCCAAATTTCTACAGGTAATTTTAATGTTACTTTTATACCACTCTTTGTTTCGTAACTAATATTTACGGGCATGGCCATTTCTTCTAAATTAGCAATAGTAACAATTGCACCATTGGCGGCACTGTCTTTTACGTATTTAACCGAAACAATCGATTGATCTAACCGGTAGTTTTCTAAAAACCATCCTTTCCAAAACCATGCAAGGTCTTCGCCTGCAGCATTTTCCATTGTTCTAAAAAAATCCCATGGTGTAGGGTGTTTAAATGCCCAGCGGTTAATATAAGTTTTAAAAGCATAATCAAAACGGTCCGTACCAAGTATTTCGTTGCGCAATAATTCAAGGCCATAGCCAGGTTTAAAATATAAAGCAATACCAATATTCCCTTCCCTCATTGCATCGGGTGTTAAAAAAATGGGTTCGGTATTTTCGCCAAACATATAACCAGCCATCCCATCCATTTTAGTGGGTGGATTTTTATATTCGCCTTTATTAAAATCGTTGTGTGCCAA
>JAYSTT010000361.1:0-19063 GCA_043719495.1 Ferruginibacter sp.
ATTGGTGCAAGGCCATTTTTTAAACCTAAGGTAGAATCAATTGCACCATAAACGTTAACGGTTACATTTTGCTCTCCCAATGGATTTGTAGTAGTGGCAGTAAATCTAAATTCTGATTTTACAGTTACACTGGCAGCACCTGCAAACGCAATTGCTTTATTACCACTTGCCGCATTGTATGTGCCTGTTGCCATGCTGTGCATATTATAGTAACGAGCTAGCAAAGCTTTAACTGTATTTTTAACATCAATACCCGCTGGTACTTTGGCTAAAAATTTTGTGCTTGGGTTTGTGGTGGCCAAATCAGCATCTATACTTTCTAATACAGTAATTGCTTTTTGTATTGCATCAATGCGTGGAGAGAAGGTAGCGTTTAACCCTTTGGTTAAAGGTATCTGCTCGTAAAACTGTGCTAGAGTGCCTAAACTTAATGCGTAAAAAATACTTGCATAAGCTTTTAACCCAACTTTATCGCCTGCATCTGTTGCAATACTTAAATTATCTAAAACTGTTTCTGCCTCTGTTTTAAGCAGTAGGCATTGCCCCCATAATTGCGTAACCGTACTGTTGCCTGGTTGCACTGCACCTTTGCCTGCCTGTAAAGCGGCTTCGGTTAAATTACCAGCGTTTAATGTGTTTAACCCGTATACTGCAAAAGCCCCACCAATGGGCGCATTATACAACGGGCTTTGCCGCCCAATAGTAAATCTTCTTTGCAAACCGGCACAAAGGTTCATTAGGGCATCAACATTAGTGGTAACGCTGGGCACAGAACCTGCACTGGGATTAACATACTCTTTATTGCAAGATGCTATGCTGATAGTTAAAGCGGCTGTAAATAATATAACCGTTATTTTATTGAATACTTTTTTCATTGTTGTACTTTTTAATAATTAAAATGATGCTTTAAAACTTACCTGAAAAGTTTTAGGAATGGGCACATTACCAAAATCTATCCCCCTTAATACAGCACTGTTACCTCCTGCATTTGTTTCGGGGTCGTAACCATCATAGGTATCCCAGCTTACTAAGTTTCTGCCCACAACAGAAATGGTTGAAGAAGAAACAAATTTTAAAAATTTAGGCAGTTCATAACTTAAAGCAATTTCTCTTAGTTTTAAATAAGAGCCACTTTCTACTCTCCACTCCTCGGTTGCATAAATACTCCAGATGTAGCCACGGGGCAACTCACCTTTTGCTTCTTTTTCTGCATAATCCCCAATGCCAACTCCTTGCCTTGTTCTTCTATCTGCGTTAAAAACCTGTTGGCCATAAGCACCATCTAATAAAATACTAAGTGCTAATTTTTTATAGCTAACGTTATTGCTAAAACTTACAATCCAATCGGGGTTAGGGTCTCCAATTACTTTACGTGCCAGATTGGTGCCTGTTGTTGTTTCTGCAATTGGCCTTCCGCCAGCATCTAAGGTTAAAGCTCCGCTGGCATCTCTTTTAAAATAATTACCAAAAAATGCACCGGCAGGGTAACCAGCAAGTATTACTGCTGGTGCGCCACCATTATTTGCCAGTGTAATGGGTGATACCTGGCTTGAAGCTGTAATTAAATTTTTATTACGATTTATAGATCCGTACATCGTCCAGCTTAAGTTATTGGTTCGAATTGGCGTTGCATTAATACCAAGCTCCCATCCTTTATTGGTAAGATTGCCTAAGTTTTCAAACCTGCTGCTGCCGCCGCTGCTTGGTGCCAATGTTCTTTCTACCAATAATGAATTTTCAATAATTTTTTTATCGTACACTGTAAAATTTATACCTACTCTATTTTTTAAAAAAGATAAATCTGCGCCAAATTCAAACTCACTTGCCCTTTCGGGTTGTACAATTTCATTACCTAAGGCCGTGTTAATATTATAGGTAGCTAAACCATTAATATTACTTGCACTGTAGTTTGTAAATCTATCGTAACTGCCAATACCAGTAAGGTTACCAGCCTGGCCCCAACTTGCTCTTAACCGAGCAGAGTTAAACCAATTCATTTTGGCTTTGTCCCAAAATGCCATATCACTTACATTCCAACTGGCACTTAATTTAGGATAAAAATATGTTCTGCTGTCTTTTGGAAAAGATGTGCTTCCATCAATTCTGCCCGCAGCAGTTAAAAAGAAAACATTATTATATCCAAAGGTTTCTTGTGCATAACCGCCAAATACCTGTCTTTTATCGTCTACATATCTTGCAGGCAAAACTACTGCTGCACCATTAATAGTTGAAATACCATTTAGCATATCCCTGCCTTCATTAAACAAACCTGTTGTATTTTGGTATTGATGGTTAAAGCCAACAGTTGTTAAAGAAGTAAACTTATTATACTTGGTATTGTAAGAAATATTGAAATCATTATTTAATGAAAACGAGTTTAATAACGCACTGGATGCGTAACCTAATCCTTCTTGGGCAGATATATAAGGATACCTATCAATCGCATTTTTTCCTTCTTGTGCAATATTATCTATCCCCAAAATATAATCAATACTTAAACCTTTTACTGGTTTAATTTTTATTTGCAAATCGCTAATGGTTCTGTTAACAGCTTGGGTTAGTTTCATATTTTCTATAACGCTCAAAGGGTTTACCCTTGTAGGCTCTACACCTTTTAAATTTCCTGCGGCATCTCTTTGAGTGATATCATACAGGTTGTTGGTAATATTTATACTGTTGATGGGGCTCCAAAACACATTACCGTTAGGTTTTTCGTTGCTGAAGCTGTTGGTAAAAGCTACCCCGCCACTAATTGTAACATACTTGCTAATGTTACTTTCCAATCTTGATTTTAAATTAAACCGCCTAAAGTTGGTACCCTTTATAATGCCTTCGTTATTATAATATCCACCACTAAAAAAATACTTAGTTTTATCGCTGCCACCACTCACAGAAATATAGTTATCGGTACCCAATCCTTTTTGAAAAATTTGATCCTGATAATCATACCTCGTTACGTCAACTAAGTCTGTAGCCAAAGTTCTTAAAATACCATCGGGTCTGGTATAAGCAATTGTTGCACCAGTATATGGTGTTGGTGAAGTACTGGCATTACTTATATTACCTAAGCGTAAACCTGCAGTACCAAATTGTTTACCATAAGTAGAGATATACACTTTTTTACGCAATGCATTTGAAATTAAGCTGGTACTGAAATCAACTTTCATTGCGCCAGATTTACCTTTTTTGGTAGTAATTAATACTACGCCGTTACTGGCTCTTGATCCATAAATTGCAGAAGCAGCCGCACCAGGTATAATATCAATTTTTTCAATATCGTTTGGATTAATATCAGCCATTCTATTAGTACCAATTTCTGCTCTTGCACCTGCAGGCACATTCAAGTTAGTTACATTAGTAGTGCTGTTACTAACTACAACCCCATCTACAACATATAAAGGTTCTGAACTACCACTAATGGTACTTGTGCCTCTCATTCTTACTGATATACCACCAGAAGGATCGCCACTTGTTTGCGAAATTTGTGCACCTGGTACTTTGCCTTGTAAAGCAGCGCCAATATTACCGCTACCGGTATTTTGCAATTGCTTTGCACTTACTGAGTTAACGGTGTTACCCAATTGCTTACGTGATTGTGATAATGATGAACCTATCACCACTACTTCATCTAACCCTAAAGCATCTGTTTGTAATTGTGCGCTGGCATTAACCTCTGCACCACTTACAGTAATTGTCTGTTCGGCTGTTTTAAATCCTACACCGGAAAAAACAAGTACAAAAGTACCATTTTTTAACGTCGTATTTATTTGATACGAACCGTCCAAAGCAGTTGAAGTACCGCTGTTATTGTTTTTAACAGTAACAGAAACATCGGAAATCCCTTTTCCTTTAGCATCGGTTACCTTCCCACTTATTTTTACCTGTGCCATTGTTGCTATGGCAAACAGGTTCATAAAAAGAAAGAGGCTAAGTAATTTATGCTTACTTAACTTTTTTAAAATGTAATTATTCATATTGCAGTTTTTATGGTTTACTAATATTGTTTATAAAATTTTTAAATCAAGTTTTTTGTAAGGACTGAGTAAGGGTGATGACGGATCTAATTCTGTGATCAATACATCAATATCTTTTGTTTCGCAAACTTTTATTCGCTGAGTGGTATTTATTTTTTCTGAAATGGCCAGCGAAACTACTTTTGCCGATGATTCTATCATGGCTTTTTTAACCTGCACTACTTCCCAATCGTTATCAGTTAATCCATGCTCCGCTTCTAATGCGTTGGTACCAACAAAACATATATCAGCCTTAATTTGCTTAATTTTAGAAATAGCCTCTCCGCCAACTGTTATTTGAGAACTCTTGGATAATTTATCCCCAATGATAATTACCTCTATATTGGGATGATGCATGTATTCTAATGCTGCAGGCATACTTCCTGTAATAAAAGTGGCATGCAAATTTTCGGGTAGTGCTTTGGCCAGCTCAATAATTGTAGTGCCCCCACTGGTAAGTACAAACATACCATCTTTTACAAGTGCTGCTGCTTTTTGTGCAATAAGTTTTTTATTTTCAATAGCATAAACTTTTGAAGAATTAAAAGAACTGTGAAATGATTTAGACAATGCCCCCCCATGCACTTTAATCAGTTTACCATGATCAGATAATTCCTGTAAATCTCTTCTAATGGTATCTTCAGAAACATCAATACCCAGACTCAAATCGCTACTTAATACCCGGTTGTGAAGGTTAACATTATGAAGAATAAAAGCCTGTCGTTCTTTTTTAAGCATTGGTAGTTTTGTAAATGGGGGTACATGCAAGATAGAAAAAAAATTCAATACCTGCAAATAATTGCACAAATAATTGCTTAATGTTGCACAAAACCGCAAAGAATGAAAGAAATCGTTAATCAAAAAAAATAAAGAACAAAAACTATATTTACGCTTATGAATAAAAATATTCAAAACCTTTATGCAATTGCTGCTAAACCTGTAAGAAAAATCATTGGCCTGATGAGCGGCACTTCACTGGATGGATTGGATGTGGCCTTATGCAATGTTCGGAGCAATGGTTTGCAAACAAAACTGGAGCTTATACATTTTGAAACAGTTTCATTTGATAATGATTTTAAAAATGAAATAAAAACTGTATTCAGTAAAAAAGAAGTGGATCTTGAAAAATTAACTTTATTAAATCCGTGGGTGGCTTTACAACATGCAACCATTATTAATAAACTTTTAAAAAAATGGAATATAAAAAAAGATGAAGTGGATTTAATTGCCAGCCACGGACAAACCATTTATCATGCCCCAAAAAGCTTACATGGGTACAGTAAATTCAGTAACGCAACATTACAAATTGGAGACGGGGATCATTTATCTGTAGCAACAGGAATAATAACCATCAGCGATTTCAGGCAAAAACATATTGCCGCCGGGGGCGAAGGCGCCCCACTGGCTGTTTATGGCGATTATTTAATTTTTGGAAAACCAGGTGAAGACAGAATATTATTAAACATAGGTGGTATTGCCAATTTTACTTACCTGCCCGGAAGTATGGACAGTGCAGCCATTTTCAGTACTGACACCGGCTGTGGCAATACAATGATGGATGCCTATATGCAACAACAATTTCCTGGCAAATATTTTGATGCGGATGCAGCTGTTGCTTTACAGGGAACAATTAATACTGCATTGTTAAGTGCTTTAAAGGAGCATGATTTTTTTGCTAAACCTTTCCCAAAAACAACGGGGCCGGAATTATTTAATTTAGCTTATTTGCAAAAAGCAAAAGAAAAATCATCCACTCAAAATTTAAGCACTCATGATACCATGGCTACTTTAAATAAATTTTCGGCAGATACTATTGCCGATGCCTTATTAACAGCATCTGAAAAAAGTAAAGCCTGTAAAATATTCTCAAGCGGAGGTGGCATGCACAACCCTTTGCTTATGCAACATTTACAAAAAGCTTTTCCCCATTTTTCTTTTGAAACCACCAAAGTATTGTCTATAAATCCTGATGCAAAGGAAGCGGTATTATTTGCCATATTAGCCAATGAATGTATTTGTGGCGATGGAAGTTATTTACAAAAGGGCATTAATGGAATACCTGCAATTACAATGGGCAAAATCAGTTTCCCGGATTAATTTATTTAGCAGTTTCAATCTGTACTTTTAAATTATTTAAAGAAGTATCCATTTCTGCCGCTACCTGTTTACCTAAAACCATTGCGCTGAATTTTTTCCATGGTTTATACCATGGCAGCTTTTCAACGATGGCCCAGTTTACAAGAACAGTATTAGTTTCTTCTTTATAAACAAAAAAATTAGAAGTTATTTCATGGTTACTGTTTACCAATGAAAAAGACAATGTATCGCTAATATTTTTTGCATTGTTATTAACCATTTCGCTGTTACTGAATGTATTCCATTTCTTCCAGTCTGCAGTGTTTTTCAGTTTTTCAATTACCGATTCTTTAGTAGCTGCCACAGAAACCGTTTTAGAAGTAACCACCTGCGATGGAAACAACAGTGACATTAAAAAAAACAGAAATGAAAATGCAATAATATTTATTAGTAAAAACTTAATATGCTTCATGTATTATTCCCATTTAAAAACTTTAATTGCCACAGCATAAACTATTACACCCCACAGCAATAAAATACCTATTTCATTTTTAACATCCCACAAGTTCTGTCCTTCAAAAGCCACTGCCCTCATAGCGGTATTTAAATGTGTTAGTGGCAATGCCTTTGAAATAGGTTGAAGCCATTTAGGAAATGCTTCTACGGAAAAAAATGTGCCTCCTAATAAAAATTGTGGCAGCGTTATAAGGTTTGCAAAAGGTGGTATTGTACTGTCGTTTTTGGCAAGACCGCTTACAATAAAACCAAACCCCATAAAAACCAGTAATCCAATAAAACTTAACACAAGCATTTCTAATAATGTTTGCAAGCCATTAATTAAAGTAAAGCCAAATAAAAAACGGCCGACCAAAATAATTATTATTGCAGTTAACATTTGAAAAATCACCCTTGCCAAACCCTCACCCAAAACAATATAAGTCCTTGTAATGGGTGTTGCAAAAAAACGTTTTAAAACCAAAGTATTTCTTAAACTAAAAAACATAAATGCAACGCCAAATACGCCAGAACTTAATAAAGAAAAACCCAACTGACCGGGTAAAATAAAATCTATGGTTTTGTATTCCCGTATCTGCTCAATATCTTTTGTATAATTAAATTTCAAATTGGCATAAACAGGCCTGTTTAAATATTTTCCATCACTTACTTTATTAGCTAAAGAAATTAAAATATCCCGAAGCTGGGGCCATTTGTCGCTACTTGCACTGGTACTGTTTATTGAATATTCAAAGGCAGGAGATTCTTTATCTGTTTTAACAATTTTTATTATCCCTGCAATTTTGCCTTTAACCAAATTTGATCTTAATTCTTTTTCCGTATCAAATTTTACAATTCTAATTCTGATACTGGTTTTGATGGAATCATAAAAAGCATTGGCCGTATCACTATTTTTATCCAAAACAATTTTATATACCGGCACCCCTCCTCCATCGCCTATAAACCCAAAAACAAGAATAAAAATAAAAGGAAAAACAAAACTAAATACTACTGCCGAGGGGCTGCGGAAAATAGCCCGCAAACTTGCCTTTGTAATAGCTAACATTGCCCTAATCTGATTATACTTATTCATCCTGCATTAATTAAGCTGTAAAACTATTGGTAAAAAAGCATTTTAAAAAATTTGGATTATCCGACATATGTCGTACATTTAAGCGTCAATTGTCAGGTTATGAAAAAAACTATTCCAAAAAAGAAACTGGTTAACCATAAAGCAAATGATTGGATAAGTAAAGCCCAAGAGCCTGCTGCTCCTTATTACCGTACTGTAAAAACTATACCTGTAGTTAAAGATTTTACTTACAATGAATTTAAAAAAATTGCGGAAAAAATTCCTTTTACACAGGCAGAATGGGCTGCCATACTACATGTAAGCGAACGTACTTTGCAACGTTATGCAAAAAACAATGGTGTGTTTGCAGCAATTAATGCGCAAAGAGCTTTGCAAATAATAAAAATTATCGAAATGGGTAAAATTACATTTGGCAGCTTTGATACCTTTTATTCCTGGCTAAAAAGAAAACCTTACATGCTTGAAGGTAATTTGTCTTTCGAATCGCTAACCACCACAGAAGGTATAGAAAATATAATTACGCAATTGCACAGAATTCAACACGGTTTATTTGCATGATAGTTTACCGCATTTGTAATTCATTATACAAAGATGATATTTCGGGCGTAGGCGCCAGTGTAAAAGGAGCCCGCTGGAATTCTTCTGGCACTTCAATGCTTTATACAGCAGAACATATTTCTTTATGTGCGCTGGAGATGCTGGTTAATATTATACTTACAGAAGTGAAACACAATTTTCATTTGCTGCATATTACTGTGCCTGATAACGCTGCCATATCTTCAATATCAATTCAAAAATTAAAAAACACCTGGCGGGAAGATAAAAGTTATACTAATTTTATAGGTAATGAATTCTGTAAGAATAAAGATTCGCTGATATTAAAGGTTCCTTCATCTGTAATTACAGAAGAATGTAATTATCTTATTAATCCAAAACATACCGATTTTAAGAAAATTAAGATTCTGGAAAGCAAGCCTTTTATTTTTGACAAACGCTTATTTTCATAATAAATGAATAAAACTTATCTTCTTTTAGGCAGCAACATGGGCAACTCCCGGCAACAACTTATAAAAGCCACTAAAAAAATCACCCGCAAAATTGGAAAAATATTGAGGCAGTCGGCTATTTATAGAACTGCAGCCTGGGGTAATACCAACCAATCTGATTTTTTAAACCGGGTAATTATTGTTGAAACAAAACTAACTTCCGAACAAACCATGCAAACTATTCTTGATATAGAAAAAAATATGGGGCGCATAAGAAGTAAAAAAAATGCTCCCAGAATTATTGATATTGATATTCTGTTTTTTAATAAAGAAATTATCAACAGTAAAAATTTAGCTGTACCGCACCCTCAATTACAAAACCGGAAATTTGTACTAATCCCATTAAATCAACTTTCTCCTAATCTTAAGCATCCGGTGTTTAACAAAACTATCCACCAATTATTAAGAATTTGCCCCGATGAATTAACTGTGAATAAAATTTAAAGTTAAAAGAAACGTATTCCTTTATTTTGCACCCTGCATTTGTTTATTTGCATCCTGAAGGCTTTTTTAGGACTTACTATTTTTTATGAAGTATAATTTTATTACAATTGAAGGAAACATTGGTGCCGGAAAAACCACACTCGCTCATTTGCTGAGTAAACATTTTAATGCCCGTTTAATATTAGAAGAATTTGCCGATAACCCTTTCCTACCAAAATTTTATGAAAACCAGCAGCAGTATGCTTTCCCGCTGGAATTATTTTTTATGGCCGAACGCTATAAACAACTTAAAGATTTGCTACAGACTAAAGATATGTTTCAAAATATAACCATATCTGATTACCTTTTTACCAAGTGTCTTCTATTTGCAAAAGTTACACTGGCCGATGAAGAGTTCAGGCTTTATCAAAAATTATTCGATATCATTAGTCCTCAAATTGTACAACCCGATATTGTAATATACCTGCATGCCCCGGTTAATAAATTACAGGAAAACATAAAAAAGCGTAACCGGGGTTACGAACAGAATATTCCCGGAGATTATCTTTTTTCGCTGCAGGAAACCTATACACAATATTTAAAACAACATAACATAAAAACACTTTTTATAGATGCATCCAATGCCGATTTTTTAGGTAACGATTTACATTTACATACAATTATTGATGCATTGGATAAAGAGTATGAAGATGGACAACATTATATAAGCCTGCCGTAATTTATTCAAACCCAAGTTTGCAAATGAAAAAATAATTGCACCTTCGCAGTAATGAGTATATCATTGAATGCAGCAGCGCTGTCTCCACTTAAAGAAAAAGAATTCCGCTTGTATATTATCTGCCGTTTTATTTACATCATGGCTTTACGCATGGTAGGCACTGTTGTAGCTTACGAATTGTTTCAGCTTACACAAAGTTCGCTCGCTATTGGTTTTGTTGGCCTTTCAGAATTTATTCCTGTTTTTTCTCTTGCACTATATGCAGGCCATGTAATAGATAAATCAGAAAAAAGAACTCTTTTATTAAAAGGTATGATTGCCTATTCTTTTTGTGTGCTGCTGCTTATTATATGCACGTTACCTGCTGCACAAAATAAAATAAGTAAACACTGGCTGGAGTATTGCTTTTATGCCATTATTTTTTTAACGGGTATTATCAGGGCCTTTGCAGGTCCGGTTTCTCATGCAATAATTGCACAATTGGTACCCCGGAATAAATTACAATACGCTGCCAATATCAGCTCCTCCACTTGGCTTATTGCATCTATTACCGGCCATGCCAGTGCCGGATTTTTAATTGCAGGCATTGGGGTAAATAAAACTTTTATTATTATTCTTATTTGTATTTTAACTGCTGCCATAATATTATCATTTGTAAAAAGAAAACCTGTTCAAATAAAACAAAAAGATATTGCGGCATGGGAAAGTGTAAAAGAAGGATTACGTTTTGTATACAGCAATAAAATTATGCTGGGTGCCATTTCACTTGATTTATTTGCCGTATTATTTGGTGGTGCAACTGCTTTAATTCCTGAGTTCAGCGAAAAGATTTTGCATATTGGCCCAATAGGATTTGGCTGGCTTACTGCGGCAGCCGATATTGGATCCATTACCATTATTATTTTACTAACACTTTTCCCTATGAAAAAACAGCAGGGCAAACGAATGTTGATTGCTGTTGCAGGATTTGGTATTTGCATTATTGCATTTGGCATTTCCAATATATATATTATATCATTTCTGGCTTTGCTTTGCAGCGGTATTTTCGATGGCATAAGTGTTATGGTTCGTGGCACCATTTTACAATTAACCACCCCCGATGAAATGCGGGGCAGGGTTTCTTCTGTTAACTCCATGTTTATTAACAGCAGTAACGAACTGGGTCAGTTTGAAAGCGGATTTGCATCCGGCATTTTAGGCTTAGTACCTTCCGTAATTTTTGGTGGTTGCATGACTTTGCTGGTAGTGATTATTACCTGGTTTAAAGCACCTGCTTTAAAAAAAATGCAGTACTAAATTTTTTAATCCTGTTTATTTCAGCGAAAATGAAAATGGGGCAATCAAGATGAGTTTCAATTTTTCTAAACAGGCTGTCCCAACTGTACAATTCTAAAATTATTTTGTCCAAGTCTATTTTAAAGGGCAAATCTTTTGATGGAATAAGACCAAGATTCCTCCTGATGATCTGAAAAATTAATTCTTTGTAATCTCCCTGACATCGTTTCTGCTAAAATGAAATTTTCTTTGTAAAAAAAACATATGAAAAAAATTACTTTATTAACACTGGGTGTAATTGTACTATCCACTGCCATTTATCTTTTGTTTGTTAAAGAGCCTTCTTTTAAAACCACCAAGGGATTTTTGGTAAATGTAAATGACAAAGCTGTTATCATGGAGGGATATGATGCAGTTGCTTATTTTACCGATAATAAGCCAGTGATGGGAAATCAACAGTTTTCAGCTGAATTTAATGGTGCTTCCTATTGGTTTTCCTCTGCAGCGCATTTAGCATTATTTAAAACCAACCCCGAAAAATATGCTCCTCAATATGGAGCATTTTGTGGTTATGCAGTAAGCATTGGTAAATTAAGACCCGTTGACCCTGCCATTTTCCAAATAGAAAATGGTAAACTTATTTTGCAACATACAAAAGAGGCCTACGATCTTTTTAATAAAGATTTAAAGAACAGTTTAATTAAAGCAGATAATAAATGGCCCGAATTGGTAACGGCACATTCAGGTAAAGCTGTTCAATATGACCAGGCAGCAAAACCGGTTACTTCATCCAGGTAAAATAATTGCAGCCTTATTTGTAAAATGCCCGACAATGTCCGGGCATTTTTATTTGATAACCCATAATAATGTAAGATACACGACAGGCATGGCTTGCAGGCCGGCGTTTCTTTGTATTCAAAAAAAATAAAGTCATGAAACAATTTACAAAAACGCCTAAAACATTAAAGGCAATTGCATACTACAGAAATGCAAAAACAAATAAGCTAACTATTATTTTAAAGTTTTGTTTTGCGGTTTGCCTTGTATTTACTGTTATTGTAAGCAGTGCACAAAATAATTCAGGTAAATATTTTAATAACCTTAACGACAAAGGAGTAATATTAGACGGCTATGATCCCGTTGCTTTTTACACCGACAATAAACCTGTATTGGGAGATGAAAAATTACAATTCTCTTACCAGGATGCTATCTATTATTTTTCTTCGCAGGAGCATTTAGACTTATTTAAAGCCAATCCAGAAAAATACAAACCACAATTTGGCGGATGGTGTGCCTATGCTGTTTCGCTTGGAAGAGTGGCTCCTATAATTATTAACACTTTCTCCGTAGTAGACGGACGTTTAGTTATTCAACATAATGAAAGAGCTGTTAAAGGCTGGAATAAAGATGTTGCAGGAAATTTAGCTAAAGCAGATAAATACTGGCCCCAGGTTTCGGGCAAACACGGAAAGCAAATTACCACCGAAGAAGAAAAAGGTTTTTTAAATAATGTAGATAAAGATGGGGTGATTTTACAGGGATATGATGCCGTTGCTTACTTTACCGAAAATAAAGCTGTAAAGGGCAATGAAAAATATTTTGCTCGTTATAATGGCGCCACTTACTGGTTTTCATCCGAAGCAAATGCCAATATGTTTAAGGATCATCCTGAAATGTTTGCTCCACAATATGGCGCCTACTGTGGTTATGCAATGAGTATAAATAAGCTTCGCCCGATTAACCCCGAAATTTTTGATGTAATCGATGGGCATCTTATTCTGCAACACAGCCAGGATGCATATACCAAATTTCACGATGGGTTAGCCGACAATATTGTAAAGGCTGATAAATACTGGCCCAAAAAAATAAAAAAGAGTGCTGGCAAAAGTGTAGAATTTGATGAACCTGCTAAATAAAACAATTCATTTATAATAATTAAAAAAGTATAGCCATGAAATTTTTAAAAAACCAGTTGTCCTTATTATTGATTGCGGTAATAATGTTTTCGATTCCGGCAAATGCACAGGTGATTTCTGCAAAAAACATTTCTCTGGAAGCAGCTAAAAAAATAGTTGCCGAAGCAGTTGTTTTTGCAAAAGCAAATAATGCACCTGGTGGAGCCATCGCAGTTGTTGATGCCGGCGGTAACCTTGTATACCTGGAACGGCTTGATAACACTTTTGCAGCAGCATCGGAAGTGGCCACCAAAAAAGCAAATACAGCAGCATTGTTTAAAGCACCTTCTTCTAAATTGGAAAATGCTATTAATGGGGGGAGGCAGGCTTTAATAACTGTTGGACATACATTCCTCCAAGGCGGAATTCCAATAATTTATATGGGCCAGATTATTGGAGCTATTGGAGTAAGTGGCAGTGCAAGTGCACAACAGGATGAAGATATGGCTAATGCAGGAGCAAAGGTTAAAATTGATTAATAGCCCTCTCTATCTCCCTCGGGAGGGGAAACGGAGAAGATAGAAGTAATGATTTTGGGGTTAAAAAATTTCAGCGATTAAAAATAAAAATTATGATTAAAATATATTCCATTTTAAAAGTTTACCTGATTTTTCTGATTATTCTTTTGCTTTCATTATTATCATTTAAACTATTTGCCCAGGAAACAAGGCAGTTAGCGGTAGATAAGCCACAGGCTGTTGCCGATTTAAAAACAATAGATGGTGCAGAATTGGTAAATGCAAAATGGTTTGTACAACCTGCACATATTTTCGAAAATGATTTTAAAACACCCGGGCCGGGCACTAACGGAGATCCCTTGTCTTTATACCCAACAGGTACTGCAATAAAAACACATACTATTCATCCACAAATTGGCACTGCAGATTTTAATGTGGCATTTACACCCATAAAAGCAACTGAACTGGAATTAAGGCAGGGCAATGGCCTGGTATCCTTTGTGTGGTATAAAGTTGACCTTACTATTCCCGCAGATATTGGCAAATTAAATACAACCGGAACAACAGCTGTTTTTGAAATTACTGTTGATGATTACAGCGAAATTTGGGTAAACGGAAAACAAATCCAGGGCTTTGGACAGAGCGGTAATGGATTAATTGCAGGTTACAATACCCGTAACAGGGTTATATTAACCAACAATGCAAAAGCAGGAGAAAAATTTTCAATTGCCATTCTTGGAATTAACGGACCATTGGGGAAAATTCCGGAAAATTATATCTGGGTACGTAATGCAGTTATTGATTTTTATAAAGATGGGCTACCGGCAAATGAAGCATGGAAAGATGTTGGCAAAATTTATACTATTGATGAAAAACTGAATTCAATTATTGCTGCCGGTACTAAGGTTGAAAAAATAGCCGATGGATTTTCTTTTACCGAAGGGCCCGTTTGGCATCCTGACGGGTATTTATTATTCAGCGACCCGAATACAAATGTGATATACCGTTACAATCCTAAAAATAATGATGTAACAATTTATATGAGCCATAGCGGTTATACCGGCAAAGATATTGGTGAATATCACCAGCCCGGAAGTAATGGACTAACAATTGATAAAGAAGGGAGATTAATTGTGGACCAGCATGGAAACAGAAGGGTAATTCGCCACGAAAAAAAAGGCCCTGTAACAATTTTAGCAGATAAGATTGATGGCAAAAGGTTCAACAGTCCAAATGACGTAGTTTTAAAAAGTGATGGTTCCGTTTATTTTACTGATCCCCCTTATGGATTGCCTGGCGCTTTTAATGATTTAAAAAAAGAATTGGATTACTCAGGGGTGTTTATGATAAAAGGAGGTAAAGTTACTGTGGTATCAAAAGATTTAGGAGGACCGAATGGGTTGGCTTTTTCTCCCGATGAAAAATATTTTTATGTAACCAACTGGGATATCAGGGATATCCATCATACCAAAACCTTATGGCGGTATGAAGTAAATACAGATGGTACACTGAAGAATGGGAAAGTATTTTACGATTTTAGTTTTACTGAAGATGATGAGGCATTGGATGGAATTAAGGTTGATAAAGATGGGAATTTATTTGTTTCAGCACCAGGTGGGTTATGGATATTGAGTGCCGAAGGAAAATTGCTGGGTAAGATTGTTACCCCGGAACGACCGGCAAATATGGCCTGGGGTGACGAGGATGGAAAAACGTTGTACCTGACTGCACACTCTGGTTTATATAAAATAAAAGTGCAAACCGGGGGGAAATTCAGTTGGCAATAACCAAACTTTTCTTGCATAAAATACGTACTTAACTGCAAACCTTTTTATGAAAAAAAATAATACCTTCTTTCTCTTAATCTTTATTATTTTATTTGCAGCATGTAAAAAAAATAATACCCCGGAATTAGTATTAAATGAAATGACAGACAGTACGGCAATGCTGAAATACAGCGGTATTTTTGAAAATGGACCCTATGGCAATGTTAGCGGAGATGCAAAAATATTTAAAACCGGCACCAGGTACGATTTAAAGCTGATGAATTTTAAAGGCAGCAACGGTCCGGATTTAAGGGTATATTTATCTAAAGAAATGAACCCGGTAAATTTTATTGATTTAGGTGCTTTAAAAGCTACTGGCGGAAACCAGGTTTATGAAATAACCGGGATGGTGGATTTTACTCAATATAAATATGCATTAATACATTGCCGGCAATTTAACCATTTATTTGGCTGGGCTTTATTGCAGTAAAAATAAATTATGAAAAATAAAACAGCTGTTATTACAGGTGCTTCGGGTAATATGGGCAAGGCGGTAATAAAAAAATTTTTAGCAGAAGGGTATAATGTAGTGGGAACCATAATACCCAATGATCCTGTGCCGTTTGAAATGGTTGATGATAAGCTGGAAAAAGTAATTGTTGATTTGATGAGTGAAGAGGATGCCCAAAAATTTGTACAAAGTATTATAACAAAATACGGAAGTTTAGATGCCGTTGTTTTAACCGTAGGAGGTTTTGCAATGGGCAAAATAGCCGATACAACAACGGCAGATGTTTATAAACAATACAAACTGAATTTTGAAACAACGTATAATGTTGCCCGGCCTGTCTTTCTTCAAATGATGCAACAACACAATGGAAGGATATTTTTAATTGGCTCAAAGCCCGGCCTAAGCGCCGGCAATAGCATGGGCATGATTGCTTATGGTTTAGGCAAGTCATTAATTTTTCGTTTGGCCGAATTAATGAATGCTGAAGCTAAAGGCACAAACGTGGTTACCAGTGTTGTTGTACCAGGTACTATTGATACACTGCAAAACCGAAAAAGTATGCCGGATGCAGATTTTAATACATGGGTAAAGCCTGAGATTATAGCTGATATTATTTATTTTTATTGTACAGAGGAAGCTGTTGCGATGAGAGAGCCGTTAATTAAACTGTATAATAATGCATGACAAACGATGCTGTAAATAAGTTATATAATGCAGTACTCGGGAAATTTCACAATCATCATAACAGTAACGCTTTTACGGTTGCCATTAGTGGAATAGATGCCTCAGGTAAAGGTTTTATTGCTGCTTCATTAAAACGTTTACTGGAGAAAAAGAATTTAGATATTGCGCTATTGAGTATAGATGATTGGCAAATGCCAAAGTCAATTAGTTTTTTAAAAGAAAATGCAGCAGAAAATTTTTATTTTAATTCCATCAGATGGAATGCATTTTTTAACTCTTTATTAATCCCCTTCCAAAATAGCCGCTCAATTAATATAATGGCAAACCTTTTTGACATTAAAAATGATAGCGTTTATAGAAAACAATTCAAGTTTGCAAAGGTTGATATTATAATGGTAGAAGGGATTTTTTTATTGGCGAAAGATACAAAAGCATTTTTTGACTATACAGTTTGGATCGATTGTTCTTTTGAAACTGGTCTGAAACGTGCTTTAAAACGTAACCAGGAAGACTTGTCTGAGCAACAGTTATTAAATGATTATCAAACGTGTTATTATCCTGCTCAAAAATTTTATCTTGAAAAAGACAAGCCTTTGACTATCGCTGATTTTATTTTCAACAATAATAGTTAATTTTATGCTGTTATTAATACGCAATAAATATTTTGCAGGTTTTATACTCGTATATCTTTCAGCTGTGTCTGTTTTGCTTTTTATTTTTCACCAATCCTTTTGGGATTTAGCAATTATTTTTATTTCATTTGGCTTGGCATTAACTCTTACTGCCTGGATGCTGGTAAAAAATATTACTGTAAACTATTCAGATAAACCTTCCTTTAAAAATGAATTGTTATTACTATGCGGCTTTGTATTATTCTTCACATGGTATGTTACTAATGGCTCTTCACAAATAAATAAATTAATTCCTGATGCTATTGCTGCAGTGCCAAGGTATAATGCTGTTGCAGTTTTAATTAAAAAGCTTTTGATTTTTGTACTTTTGCCTTTTTTAATATATGCTGCACTTGGCTTTTCAATACGGGATTTTGGTTTATCAAACAGCGCTAAGGAAGTATTTACAAAAACAAACATTACGATAGTTTTCATACTTTCTGTTTTAGTCTTATTGTTCCAGTATTTTTTCAGTAGCGGAGCCAAACCGTTTCACGAAGGTGTTTTTAGCATCAGGCAGCTATTGTACGGTTTACCTTTATTATTTCTATGGTTGTTTATTGAAGCAGGTTTGGTAGAAGAGTTTTTCTTCAGGGCACTTCTGCAGTCCAGAATAGCAGTGCTATTAAAGTCGCCGGTTGCAGGTATTGTTATTAGTGGGATAATATTTGGGCTGGCGCATGCACCGGGCCTGTATTTGCGTGGAGCCGAAAGCGAAGGAGTAACTGAACAATTACCTTTTGTATTTTGGGCTGCATATACTATATCCAGTATGTCTTTAGCCGGAATATTTTTAGGTATAATATGGGCACAGACCAAAAACTTATGGCTTGTAATGATATTGCATGCGATAGTTGATCTGCTGCCCAATATGAGTGAATTTTTACGTACCTGGCAATTATGAAGTTTATAAATTTACAGGTACCGCTGCAAATGGCCCGTCAATAGTAATTCTATACCTGTTATATGGGTCGTTTGGTATAATGCTGAATTCAAGATCCTGTATCGAACCATTTATTTTCTTTGAAGCAGTATCGTATGTAAAGTTTACAGTTCCCCTTGTTGGGAAAAATAAATTTTCAGAAACCGTATTGGCGACTTCGTTGCGGAGTGTAACACGAATTGTTGCCTGGTCTCTTGGAAAACTATAGCTGCCAACAATTCCCTCTGCTGTAGTTTGCCTGTTAAAAACAAAGCTTAGTCCAAACACTGCCAGTGTATGTGTTGTGCCAACCGCACCAAGGGTAACTAAAAATTTATTGTTGCCGCCGTCATTGATAAGCTTACCATAAGAAGTAGTATTGAAAGCTCCACTTCGGTCTCTTTTGGTTTCCATGCTACCATCTTTATAAAATGTTGTGGCAGATAAATTTACTTGTGCTCCATCTGTAGAGGTCTTATTTTTTTTACACGACAGCAACGCAATTGTAATAAAAGATAAAAACAGCATTCCCTTTTTCATTTTTTTAAATACAAAATTCTATTGTTTTTAAAATTGAGTTTGTCAAAATGATGACAAGTTGTAAAACAAATAAGTTAAAGTCTTATAAAAAAAAGTATTATAACTGTATTTTAAAACTTCCAAAGAATCCAAAACGATTGGCTCTAATAGCAGGCAGTGGCCGGGGAGATAATCTCCATACTAAATCGAGGCGTAATACTTTAAAGATATTGTCGATGCCGGTTCCGGCTTCTACATATAATTTTTTATCTAATGCAGTAAAACTATGTTTGGGTGTGTAGTTTAATACTTTGTTTCTATTCAATCGCAATAAATTAACCGGCGATAGCATTAACCAAATGCAATCCAGTAAATCCACATTATAAAACTCAGTACCAGCGCTGCCCAGGGATTTAT
>JAYSTT010000362.1:0-19039 GCA_043719495.1 Ferruginibacter sp.
TTTTTAGGGCAGGTGCGGTAATGCAGTTATATGCTTTAATAATTGGGTTGGATGTGCTGGTGATTGCTATGGCAGTTGTACTTTTTCCCTATCTGTGGAAAGATTAGACCTACGGAAAAGAATCATAAAAAATAAGTAATTCAAAACCCTAAACTGACAGCAGAATCCTATCTTTGCGCCACTAAAAAAGCATTTGTATTTTGAATAAAAGCTGGTGGAAAATATTATCCTTTGTACTATTAATCTACACCATTATTGCAGGTTTTTTAATGAAAGTTCCTGATCTGCCCATTATTCATCAATCTATCCGCAATTTATATTTCCATGTATGCATGTGGTTTGCCATGATGATTTTATTCATCATCAGCTTTGTTTACAGTATTAAATATTTACGCAATTCCAATTATACCAATGATATTTATGCAAGGCATTTTGCAGCAGTTGGAGCATTCATTGGCATATTAGGTTATGGTACCGGGGCCATTTGGGCAAACTACACCTGGCTTACCGACCAAAATCAAAGCCTGGGCAGTGTTCTCAAAGAACCCAAACTATTAGGTGCTGCAATTGCATTATTAATTTATGGTGCCTACTTTGTATTGAGAGGAAGTTTTACTGATATGGATAAAAGAGCAAGAGTAAGCGCAGTGTATAATATTTTTGCTTTTGTTATGCTGTTCCCCAGTATTTGGATAATCCCCAGAATGGTGGGAAGCCTTCATCCCGGCGCACCCGGCAGTGATAGCGGCAACCCTGCATTAAATGCTCAAAAAGATTTAGATGCTGTAATGCGAATGGTTTTTTATCCGGCAGTTATTGGCTGGACATTATTAGGGGTGTGGATTACAACTTTAAAAATAAGAATTCAATTAATAATAGATAAAACATTGATAAATGAGTAAACTAATTTACCGTTTGTTATTTATGATTTGTTGCTTATGCAGCAGCACCATATTATTTGCACAGGATAAACCTGGCACGGAAGATCTAATGCGGAGTAACGGAAAAATTTATGTTGTTGTTGCCGTTTGTCTTACCATTTTAACCGGGTTATTTATTTATGTTTTTTTAATAGATAGAAAAATAAGTAAGATTGAAAAAGAAAACTGATTTATAAATTATTAGAAATTTTAATCCTAAAAGATTTGCTCCCCTTTTGGAACATCCGATTTTTCGGGAAGGGGATGGGGGCAAAAAGAAAATTAGACCATCCTGCCAGCTGGTTTAAAAAAAGTTTCCAAAAACTATAGCTATATTTATAACAACGATTGCAAAAACTAAACAAAAAAAATTATGTCAGCAGAAACTAATTACAGTTTTTTTCACAGCGTGGAAATCAGCTTTGATAAAGCAGCAAAATTTACAGCCTGGGATACCGGATTACTGGAACAGATAAAGCAATGTAACTCTGTATTACGTATGCACTTTCCTGTAAAAGTAAATGATAAGATAGAAGTAATAAAAGCTTATCGTGTACAACACTCTCATCATAAAGCGCCCTGCAAAGGCGGTATCCGCTACAGCCCCGAAGTAAATTTGGATGAAGTAATGGCATTAGCTGCTTTAATGACTTTTAAATGTGCTATTGTAAATGTGCCATTTGGTGGTGCTAAGGGTGGAATTACCATTGACCCAAAAAAATACAGTGTGTACGATTTAGAAAAAATTACACGCCGATATACAGCGGAATTAGTAAAGAAAAACTTTATTGGCCCTGGTATAGATGTACCTGCACCCGATTACGGAACAGGTGAAAGGGAAATGGCCTGGATTGTTGATACGTATACTTCTTTAAAACCCGGGGAAATTGATGCTGCAGGTTGTGTAACTGGTAAACCCATAACACAAGGAGGTGTTCGTGGCCGCAAAGAAGCTACAGGCCTGGGTGTTTTTTATGGCATACGTGAAGTATGTAATATGGAAGATCTGATGAAAAAATTAGGGCTGCCACTTGGTATCACCGGTAAAAAAGTAGTGGTGCAAGGTATGGGCAATGTGGGTTACCACAGTGCAAAATTTTTTAGGGAAGCCGGAGCAAAAGTAATTGCCCTGGCCGAATATGAAGGCGCAATATTTAATGCCGAAGGGTTGAATGAAGAAGAAGTATTCCAGCACAGAAAAAAAACAGGTTCTATTTTAAATTTCCCCGGCGCAACTAATCTTGCAAAAAATACAGATGCCCTGGAATTGGATTGCGATATTGTAATTCCTGCTGCATTGGAAAATGTTATTAATGGAGAAAATGCCCCAAGGGTAAAAGCAAAAATTGTAGCTGAAGCTGCCAACGGGCCTTGTACACCCGAAGCTGATGAAGAATTTACAAGGCGTGGTATTTTATGTGTGCCCGATATGTATTTAAATGCCGGTGGTGTTACCGTTAGTTATTTTGAGTGGTTGAAAAATTTAAGCCACGTACGTTATGGCAGGTTAGAAAAACGCTTTGCCGAAAATTTAAATGGTCATATACTGGGACAAATTGAAGAATTGAGTGGTAAAAAAGTAAGCCAGAAGGAAAGGGATTTTATCATGCATGGGCCTGAAGAACAGGATTTAGTGCATAGCGGTTTAGAAGAAACTATGATAACCGCTACCAGGGAAATTATGCAGGTGTGGAAAGATAACCCTACAATACCCGATATGCGTACGGCGGCTTATGTAAGTGCTATCAATAAAGTAGCACACAGTTATAATGAGTTGGGTATTTTTCCGTAAGCAAATTCAAATTATTTTTTATAACGTCTTGGCATATTGCCGAGACTTTATTTTTGCTTTAATTTTTATTCCCCTTGGCTCGAGTCACGAGCCTTTTTTATGATAGAATGTCTTATCACAAAGTCAGTCAATTCACCCAAAAATTGAATATCCTGTACGTCATCGATAAATTGCAGTATATAAGTACGGAATACAGGCCCGATGCAAGCACCGGTAATTTTAGCTGGTTATTACTTAGTTTTCCCGCCAGCATTCTCTGCCCCATTGCATTGTAAACAACCACATCTTTTAAAATATAAGGCGATTTAAACTGAAGCGTCCGGGAAACTATGTTTGGATAAAATTTAATGGACATCAACAGCTTATTGCAGATGTTGGTGTTAATGAGTGTATCATCGCACTTACTTACTTTAATTCCCTTCACTATCTGCCCAAAACAGGTTGCCCCGTTTGAATAATTGTACGAGATCTGGTGATTGCCTGCACGGGCAATGGCAGGATAAAAACGGTTTCCCCTTACACCCTTGCCGGTAAAAATTCCTCCTGCAGGCGTCGCAGAAAGAACAATACTGCTATCGAAAATACACATACTGTCACGTAACTGCCAGTTGAAAACAGGACCTTCGGAAAGTACCACGGTTTTTAAATAAGATAAGTTGCAGCCATTTCTGCTTATTTGCAGGTTAATTGTACCCGATATTGCTATTGAAGGCCATACAATATCAACATACGAAAAATTATCGGGACCGCTAATGGTACCATTGCTTACTGTCCATTTATAATTTACGCCTCTAAATTGCTGGCTGTAATACTGCGATGCATGATTACCATTAGTACAAACAGTATCAGGTCCGGATATATTACCGCTTAAGGGTAACACCGTTATTGTTTTGGAAACAGAACCAAAGCTGACTACACCCAGGCTTAACTTCATAATTACAGTATAATTTCCAGGCAGCAGGTAAGTATGTGATATAGAATTACCTGTTTGCAGCGGCGATGCATCACCAAAATTCCAGGTGGCTGTATAAGCATCAAAACATTTGGTTGTAAACAGGAAAGTATTACAGTTGACAGCATTGAAAGAAAAATCAGGATAAAGCGGAATGGGCCTTTTCGCTTCAATAAAGCCGGGAATAGATACCCCGGGTCGTATATTATCATTCATTTTCCGAAAGTCAATCACCGACCGTATTACTGATGCGCCATTCCATTTATCAGGGTCTGATATCCGTGCAAAAAGATGTTCCTGTGTTGTAATATAGATCTGTTTATCGGGGCCTGATTGAAACGAAGCGGCAAAATAAAAGCCAGGTGCATCTATGATATTATACTGCAGGTCGCTCACCCTGTACTGAAACAGCCAATAAGGAAGTCCGTTGGTTTGAAAGTTGGTGCTACGCATCAGGTAAAAGTATTCTCCATCAGGGCTAAAAGAAGTACCGGTTTGAATGTTACTGTAACCAGCTATATCAGGTACAATCCTTTCGTTCTTTATTTCGCCGGTACTGTTATCAAAATCATACAATGCCGCAGCCGTATTGCCAATACCGTGTGGTGTGCATAATACCAGTTTATCACCCTTACCGTTTGCCTTTAATTGGTTACCGCTACCCTGGTAAGCCTTGTGCAGACTCTGTGATATAAAAGGAGCCTGCAGGTTATCAATTCCGGCTGAAGTAACCAGGAATGAATAAAACCTTATATCATCACCATAGCCATGTGCTATTATCCAATAGTCGATGCCATTACAATGCGGAACAACTGTTAAGAATTGCGACATTTTGAGGGGTAAAGAAGGGTGTTGAAAAGTTTTAAATGGCTGTACGGTATTGGAATTTATATCAACTTCAGCAAATTTTACCCCTTCAGGACTTACAAATAAATTGGAAGATGCACCTGCTATAAAGTATTTACCGGGATGATTGGGATAAGGAACATAACAAACCCCGCTGGATGCATTTATGTCTGTTTCACCAAAAATTGGGGCAGTAGATATTTTTTGATGATTCTTATTCCATATACTTACGGCATTACTATAAAACAGCAGGTTGCCCAACGAATCGCTGAGACTTACCGTACCCGCAATCCATCCTGGTTGTTGTGCAGTATAAGTAGCTTCGGCCTGCATAGTATTATTGGTTAATACTGTATTGGTTTGAACGGGTGCGCCAGAAGTGAAATCTACAGACCCGAAATTACCAAAGTACCAATGTGTCATGTACAACATGGAAGAATCAAGCTTACAGTCAAGTACAGAAAATAACAGGGTATCTTTCCTGTTATTTGTTCCATCACTCACTTTTAATATCGCTTTATAATTTCCTGCGGTATTGTATTTTACAGTAACGGTATTAGTATTTGCAACCGGAACATCAGCGCCTGCAAGTTGCCACAGCCAGGTTGTTGCTGTATTGCCGGCCATTGGATTAGAAAAGGTTATAGGTTTGCCTGCACAAAATACAGCATCATTTGTATTGATCTGTGCGTTCAGGTAGGGTGGCACACATCCGCCTGTGCCTAAAACCCCTGTAGCAGCAAGGTTTTGCGGCTGCCATAAATTAAACCGTTCAAGGTTCAGGATGGCCCACATCCTTAGTGACTGGTCAGTTGTAAACGTGTTCATACAATCATCATCTGCATAGCTCATATAATCGTTTATCATGTCCAGCGTGGTGGTACCTGTGGCATAATTAGCAGTGCAGGTGTTAGGTATTGTTGCAAAACAACTTATATTTTGAGTAATGGCAGGTTCTATATCGCATATCATATCGCCATTCATGTCGCAGGCGTCTGTTACTGCACCAGCAGCGTTGGCACCGGCACAACCTCCCTGAAAAATGTGATAGAGATTAAAATAATGTCCCAGCTCATGCACTAAAATTTTTCCCTGGGTAAGCCCAAAGTTTAAAGGATAATTTCCACCGGTTGTGTTGTCGCCAAATATATCGGCACGTATTACCACACCATCCAAAGGGTAGGCCGACATAATGGGCCTGGGTGCATATCCCATAATATTATTCCCACCGCCGATTGTTTTTACAAGCCAGATATTCAAATATTTATTAAAAGGAAATCTACCAGAAGAATTTGTAATATTTAAAAGCTGTGTGGCAGAAGCAGGAGTTATCTCATGATTGTAAGCCCCTGAATTATCTGCATATCTTTTTACTCCAAACTCAACTCCACCGGGTCCGGTAGCCCAGGATACCGTATCTCCAGTATTTCGTGCAAGACAAAAGCGGACATGTGCGTTTGCAGCATAACCAGGGTGAGATTGACCGTTATAACCAGGATATGATTTACTGAAGGCAGCATTGAGTGCTTCAATTTGCGACCTGATTTGGGCATAACTGATATTGGTGCCGGTACCATAGGCTTCACCGGCAGGATAAATTATGTGAACAACAACGGGAATTATATAACCGCCATCAGGTGTATTGCCGGATGCATTAAATGTTGTTGGTTTTATTTTACCCCTCAGCATTTGATTAATGTACTCCTTTGTAACCTGATTCTGCCTTACTTCTGCGTTTTCATATCCCGGCGTTATTTGCATAAGCAATGCCCGCAATTGTTCATCGGCACATTTTTGCTGCACATTTGTTTGAGCAGCTGCCATGTAGGTATTAAGAATTATGGTCAGCAACAATAAAAGTCTGGAAGGAAAAAATTGCATTAATGCATATTTATTTATAATTACTGACCACAATTTATATCAATGCGTTGCTTTCAGAAAAAAATAAGCACATGAAACTATTTTAATTGCGCCGTTTTCATTTATCTTTTTTTAAAAAGATTGCGATAGATTTGTTTAGATTTTTAAAATCTAAATTTTACTTCAAACTCAAAATAAATAAATATGAAAAATAAATTTTTGCTACTTTTTACTGCTGCAATGTTTGGCTCTTGTTTTTCTTTTGGTCAACAAGGCGATCCTAAGCTTACCGAAGTATGGAGCCCGGAACCCGTAAAGGTAAAACCCGGAAAAACCAACAGCGATGCGCCATCGGATGCCATAATTTTATTTGATGGTAAAAATTTAGATGAATGGGTTTCTACAAAAGACAGTACAAGACCAGCTATGTGGACGGTGGCAAAAAATGCCATCACCGTAAAAAAAGGTACCGGTAATATTCAAACCAAAAGGAACTTTACCGATTACCAGTTGCATATTGAGTGGCGCATACCTGCAAACATCACTGGCAGCGGGCAAGCACGTGGCAACAGCGGTGTTTTTTTAGCGGCTACCGGCCCCGGTGACGAAGGCTACGAAATACAGGTGTTAGATAATTATGACAATAAAACTTACGTAAACGGACAAGCGGCCAGTATTTATAAACAATATATTCCTTTGGCCAATGTTTGTAAAAAGCCGGGCGAATGGCAATCGTATGATATTGTATGGACAGCGCCAAGATTTAATGAAGACGGTACATTAAAATCTGCTGGCCGCATTACTGCATTACAAAATGGTGTATTGGTACAAAATAATGTGGAAGTAAAAGGCATAACTGTTTACATTGGCAAACCTTATTATAAAAAACATGGCCCGTCGCCAATAAGATTACAAGATCATGGCGATCCAAGTGAGCCAATTAGTTATAGAAATATTTGGGTAAGGGAGTTGTGAGTAGAGCATCTTATTGGAAAATATTGATGGTTTCAACGTCCCAATAACGTTGAAACTATGTTGATTGTAATTATAATGACAAGACAAGTTTTCATATTATTAATGCTGACAATAATCTTAATTTCTTGTCACAATTCTCGGCCAAAAAGTGAGCCATCCCCAAAAATATTAAGACCCTTAAATTTTGCAAATAACAATAGTGAGTTGAGATATATCAGTCAAGTTGACGATGTAAATAAATTGATAACAGTACTAAATGACAGTTCTTACCTTGAGGCTGAACATATTGGCTTTACTGGAGAGCCAAGCATCAGTTATGCATATTTCTCAAACGTTTAACAGAAATCACTGCGGACACAACACTACTTCGTTTAACTTATGATGCAAACCCTAAACTAAGAATTTATGGAATGTGGGCATTGACAACTAAGAATAAGAAACTTGCTTTAGAACAAGTTCAAAGACTAAAAAAGGATAAAACAAGTATAGTATATTTTTCTGGATGCATAAAAATGCCTTCCCCTCTTTGCGATTTAGCACTGATACGTTTCGACAGTTCAGATGTAAAAGATTAAGTTCAAATCAAGCAACGACCACTTAGAAATTGAAGTAGAATAACTGCAACCAAAATCGATTCTTATCGGTATTTTTTTGGCTCTGAAATATTTTTATTTTTTGTATTTCCTCGCCGAGTTTCTTTTGTGATGATAGATAGAAGTTACAATTATCGATTGCTTCGTTACGTCAATGACATAGATAATTGTAAATGGATAATTTTTTAACCCTAACTCGTGATAATTTTTGTATTGATTTCACCACCTTTTTGGGTATCTGCATATTAACTGTAGTGTATCTTCAACGGCATTTATAAAATTCTCGGCAGCCAATTCACTTCTTTCTGCATACCATCGCAAAGATGTTTCATAATCTTTTTGTGCATGTTCATGCAGAATGTAGTTACAAAGCATTATTTATGGGCAGCTTTTAATATTTTCCGAATCCTTCTTTTACTTTCTGTAGCCGAAACCATTTTTCCCTTGCCGTTTTTATAATCTGCATAACGTTTATCAAGCTCTGTTTTAAGTTCATCTGTATAGTCAACTGCACTTTCTTTTATTTCTACTTCCATCATAGTATAAAGTGCCTTTACTTTTTTATCTTCTGCAATTTCAAGGTAATTGTGAAGTTGCTGACGGATGGCTAATGTTGTCATGTTATTTTCCTTTTATTAAAACTGAGTGATTATAATTTTTTAATTTTTATATTCCTGTACCAAACCATATTACCATGATCCTGCAAGGCAATCTTTCCTTTTTTGTAAGTGCTAAAATCAGGCATGCCTTTGAACTTACTGCCGGCAATCATTTTTTTCCAGTTGTCATCCCACATGGTAGTGCTAACTATATTGGTGCCGTTTAAGTAAAAATCTAATTTGCCATTTTTTGATTTTATTTCCACCTGGTTCCATTCACCAACAGGTTTTACTGTTTCTTTACTGCAGGAAATTAAATCGTACAGGTCGCCGGCACGGTGTTTTATTATTTTACCATCAGGGTGGCCGTCATTATCCAGCACCTGCATTTCGGGGCCGGTTTTCCAACAGTAGTTATATTTTGCAGTGTCTTCATGAATATAAAATATTATTCCGCTGTTGCCATTAGTTGAAATCTTCCATTCTAATTTTAAATCAAAATTATCATATTCATCTGCTGTTACAAGATCGCCACCGGCAGTTTGCCAGCCTGCTTTTTTCATTGTATCTAAATACAAAGCGCCATCAGCCACTTTCCATGATTCACCAGCAGATGCTTTTCCGTAACTGTGCCAGCCGGTTGTTGTTTTACCATCAAATAAGGTAATCCAACCTTTGTCTTCACCGGAGCTGGCTATATTATTGGCAGATGTGTTATCAGTTTGGCTGTGTGAGTTATTAAAAGCCATTAAAACCAACAGCGAGCCAATAGAGATAATTAATTTATTAAGCATAATATTATTTTTCATTCTTTAAAAGTAAAATATATTTCACCATTGCTACGGCATCTTCTTTTGAAATGCCACTGTGGGGAGCCATTGGCACAGTTCCCCAATTACCTGAGCCGCCTTTCTGAATTTTTTCTGTCAAAGTATTAATATTCGCTTCTGTGCTTTCATATTTTTTGCCAATTAAATTATAAGCCGGGCCTACAGATACTTCATTGGTTTTATGACATCCCAGGCAATCAGATTTAACCACCAGGTTTAACCCTTTTTCAAAATCAGGATTATCAGTTATAGAAGAGGTGCTTGATGCATCTCCCCCGGAACTACTTTTGCTGCCGCAGGCAAAACAAAAAATTGATAACGAAAGAATAAGAAAGTTTTTTTTCATTTTTTTAAAAGTTTAATTATTGTAATCCTAAAATTGTTTTATTAAAGTCAGCATTGGTGCCTGTATCTGCAAAATCATCAAATGCTTTTTCTGTAACTCTTATGATATGTTTTTTTATAAAATCTGCACCTTCTTTTGCACCATCCTCCGGATGTTTAATGCAACATTCCCATTCCATTACTGCCCAGCCTTTGTAATTATACTGGGTTAGTTTGCTAAAGATAGTTTTAAAATCTATTTGGCCATCACCCGGGCTGCGGTATCTTCCTGCACGGTTAAGCCAGCTTTGATACCCCCCAAATGTACCCTGTTTGCCTGTAGAATTAAATTCTGCATCCTTTACATGAAAGGCTCTTATTCTTTCGTGATAAAAATCTATGTATTGTTTATAGTCCAGTTGCTGCAAAACAAAGTGTGATGGATCATACAATAAGCAAGCCCTTTTATGATTATTTACTTTCTCTAAAAACATTTCGTAAGTAATGCCATCAAACAAATCTTCGCCGGGATGTATTTCGTAACAAACATCCACGCCACATTCATCAAAATAATTTAAAATGGGCATCCAGCGTTTGGCCAATTCGGTAAACCCGTCTTCTACTAATCCGGCGGGGCGTTGCGGCCAGGGATGAAAGGTATGCCATAACAATGAACCGCTGAAAGTGGCGTGGGCATTCAGTTCCAGGTTTTGTGATGCCTTAGCACCGTATTTTAATTGTTGAATGGCCCACTCCATCTTTGCTTTATTATTGCCATGTAGCTCTTTAGGTGCAAAGCCATCATACAAAGCATCACAAGCCGGATTAACTGCCACTAACTGGCCCTGTAAATGGGTACTGAGTTCTGTAATTTCTAATCCGCATTCATTTACCAATCCCCTTATTTCATCTGCATAAGTTTTACTTTCGGCAGCTTTTTGCAGGTCAATACACCTGCTATCCCATGTAGGAATTTGTACCCCCACAAAACCCAGGCTTTTGGCCCAGGTGCAAATGTTTTTTAAATTGTTAAATGGTGGTTTATCATCCAGAAATTGTGCTAAGAAGATACCCGGTCCTTTAATTGTTTGCATAAAAAACTATATTTTAAAGTCTAACCATTTTTGTTCACTCTCAGAAGAGGCCACTACATTTTCCACAAACGCCATTCCCCTTATTCCTTCTTCCACACCTGGAAAATCCAGCCATTCATCTTTTGGCTTTGTACCATCAATTTTTGCCATTAAGGATAAAGCAAAGTTGCGGTATAAATTTGCAAATGCTTCCAGATATCCTTCGGGATGTCCTGCAGGAATTCTTGTATTGTGTGCCGCAAAGGAACTGTTATATCCTCCGCCGGTTCTGTAAATTTCTGTTGGCTTGTCCAGCCATTTTACCAATAAAGTATTCGCCTCTTCCTGTTTCCATTCCAGACCACCCTTTTCACAATACACTCGTATCTTAATATTATTTTCTTCGCCTGCTGCAATTTGGGTAGCCATTAAAGCTCCCGTAGCACCATTATTAAATTTTAAAAAAGCAGCGCCATCATCATCTAACATTCTTCCTTCTACAACAATATTTAAATTAGAACAGATTTGAGTAACCTGTAAACCGGTTACATATTCTGCCATATTAAAAGCATGGGTTCCAATATCACCCATACAACCGGCTTTGCCACTTTTTTTAGGATCCGTTCGCCAGCTGGCCTGTGCCTGTCCGGTACTTTCCAATAAAGTACTTAGCCAACCTTGAGGATATTCCACATATACTTTTCTTATTTTACCTAAAGTACCATTTTTCAATAGCTGCTTTGCCTGCTTAACCATTGGATAACCGGTATAAGTATGGCATAATAATAAAGTTAACCCGGTAGCATCTAATTTTTCTTTTATTTGCTTGGCCTGTTCTAATGTAAAAGTAATTGGCTTTTCAATTACTACATTAAATCCTTTATCCAATGCCATCATTGCAGGATCAAAGTGTACAAAGTTGGGAGTAACGATGGTTACAAAATCAATTTTTTTATCAGCAGGCATTGCGGCTTCTGTTGCCAGCATCACTTTGTAATCAGTATAAATCCTGCTTTCTTCTAAAAACAAAGATTTGCCCGAATCCAATGCTACTTCGGGGTTTACACTTAATGCGCCGGCAACCAGTTCTACCTGTCCATCCATATTCATGGCCAAGCGGTGTACTGCACCAATAAAAGCATCTTTACCGCCGCCAATCATTGCCATTCTTAATTTTCGTTGCATGGTATTATTTTACTTTAATGTAATATTATTTTAATTGAATTATTTGTTGTTGCAGAGATTGAAAATTAAAAATAGAAAATTTATTAAAGTTCTGCTTATATATTTTAAAAATAAATCAACTGCAAACGGTTGCGTTAATTTTTTTTACATCAATTGGCTTTTTGATGATTATAAAAATTATATTTACGAAGTAATTTTTTTTACCGCTTTAAAAAACGATATGCAAGCTATAAACCGAAACAAACTATTTGTTGCCAGTTGTTTGGCATTATTAGTAACCTCTCTTTCTTTTGGCATACGTGCCGGATTATTGGGTACCTGGGGTACACAGTTTAATTTAGATAAATCTGAAATTTCTACTATTACCGCTACGGCTTTTTGGGGCTTTCCCTTGGCAGTAATTATTGGTGGTTTGGTTGTAGATGTTATTGGTATGAAAAAGCTGATGATGATGGCATTTGTCTTTCATCTGTTAGGGATTTTGCTTACCATTTTTGCAGGGAGTTTTGGCAGTCCGTACTGGGCATTATTTATATCTACTTTATTAATTGGTATTGCAAACGGTACGGTAGAAGCGGCTTGTAACCCCTTAGTAACTTCTTTATATTCCGATAATAAAACTACCAAACTTAATCACTTTCATTTGTGGTTTCCGGGGGGTATTGTAATTGGCTCTTTAATAGTTTATTTTTTAAGTAAACAAGGGGTTAACTGGCAAATACAGGTTGCGTTAATGCTTATACCCACTTTTTTATATGGTTGGTTATTTATGAAAGAACAATTTCCGGTTACCGAAAGAGTTGCCAGTGGCGTATCAACTGCCACCATGTATAAATCATTAGCCAATCCGCTTTTTATTTTTATGATTATTTGTATGTTTGGTACTGCCATTATCGAATTATTTACCGGGCAATGGATTGGCGTACTCTTAAATAATGTAACTCAAAACTCCTTATTAATATTGGCCGTTTCCACTGGTGTAATGGTGGTAGGCCGTGCTTTTGCAGGACCTGTTGTACACAAACTTGCGCCGCAGGGTGTTTTATTAATGTCGGCAGTATTGGCAACTTTAGGTTTATATATATTAGGTCATTCTGGTGGTAATATGGTTTTTGTTGGTGCCTTAGTTTTTGGTATGGGGGTTTGCTATTTCTGGCCAACTATGCTGGGATTTGTATCTGAAAATTTACCTAAAACGGGGGCTGTTGGTTTAAACTTAATGGGAGGTGCTGGCATGTTTGCAGTTTCTGTTTACACAATATTTATGGGAGGTGTTTACGATAATAAAATTGCTGCACATTTACCCGCCGGTGCCGATTTAAAATTGTACAATTCTCCCGAAGCAACCGATACCATGAAAGCAGCTTTAGCAGAAGCCAACAAAACAGCAGGGCCAGAAATTATTAATACCACTTTAATTCTTCCGGTAATTTTAATAGCGGCCTTTGCCGGGTTATTTTTTTACATGCGTAATAAACCAAAAGTTACTTTATAACTATTTTTAGTAATGGAAAATAATTCTTCAAGAAGAAAACTTTTAAAACAGTTGGCGGTGGGTTCTGTAGCACTCGCTGCAAATCCATTGGCATCATTAGCGGCTAATGATAATACCGATGAAATGTATAAACTAAAAGGCAACATAAACCACTCTGTTTGCAGGTGGACTTATAATTTTTTACCATTGGATGAATTGTGCAATGTGGGCAACAAAATTGGTTTAAAAGCAATTGATCTGATTGGTCCTAAAGAGTGGAATGTTTTAAAAGCTCATGGTCTCTATTCTTCCATGTGCAATGGCGCCGAAATTAGTTTAACGGAAGGATGGAATCATACTGAATATCATTCCACATTAATAAAAAATTATACCGATCATATTAATTTAGTAGCCGATGCAGGCTATAAAAATTTAATTTGCTTTAGCGGTAATAAAAAAGGCATGGATGATGAAACAGGATTGAAAAATTGTGTGGATGGATTAAAACAAATTATGGCCCTGGCAGAAAAAAAAGGTGTGATCATTCAGATAGAAGTGTTTAACAGCAAAGTAAACCATCCGGATTATATGGCTGATAATACCAGCTGGACAATTGAATTGTGTAAAAGATTAGGCTCCCCCAATTTTAAAATACTATACGATATTTATCATATGCAAATAAGCGAAGGGGACATCATTGCTACCATTAAAAAAAACCACGAATACTTTGGACATTATCATACTGCAGGTGTACCGGGCAGGCATGAGATAGATGAAACACAGGAATTATTTTATCCTGCAATAATACAGGCTGTTGCAGATACTGGCTTTAAGGGGTATCTGGCACAGGAATTTATTCCAACAGGAAAAGAAAAAGAAGATAAAATTAAAGCATTAAAAAAAGCAGTTAGGATATGTGATGTATAAAACAATTAACAAATAAACTAATCAACCAATAAACTATACAAAATGGCAGAAACTATTTACGACGCAATTGTCGTAGGCTCAGGCATCAGTGGTGGATGGGCTGCAAAAGAACTTACCGAAAAAGGGCTTAAGGTTTTAATGCTCGAAAGGGGTAATCATATTGAGCATGTAAAAGATTATGTAACTGCCAATACAGAAATTTGGCAGTTTCCACACAGAGATACCCGTACACAGCAAATGATAAAAGAACATCCTGTATTAAAAAGGGATTACCCATTAGGGGAGCAAACTTTAGGTATGTGGGTAAAAGATATGGAAAGCCCTTATACCGAAACAAAACGTTTCGATTGGTTCAGGGCTTATCATACCGGTGGCCGATCATTGCATTGGGGGCGCCAGAGTTACCGCTTTAATAAAATGGACTTTGAAGCCAATGCAAAAGAAGGTATTGCTATTGATTGGCCAATCCGTTATGATGAATTAGCACCATGGTACAGTTATGTAGAAAAATTTGCCGGCATACAGGGAAGTAAAGAAGGATTGGATGTATTACCCGACGGGGAGTTTATGCCTGCAATGGATATGAATGTGGTGGAAAAAGATGTGGCTGCAAAAATAAAAACACATTATAAAGGAAAGCGGCACATGTTTATAGGTCGCAGTGCTAACATAACAGAACCTCATAACGACAGAACCAATTGTCAGTACAGAGACCGCTGCTGGCGTGGCTGTCCCTTCGGAGGTTACTTCAGTACTCAATCTGCAACATTGCCTGCTGCAAGAAAAACCGGTAATCTTACCATGGAAAACAATAAGATTGTTACCAAACTTATTTATGACAAAAATAGTAAAAAGGCAACCGGTGTGGAAGTTATAGATGCCGAAAGCAATAAGACTTATGTATATAATGCTAAAATTATTTTCCTTTGTGCATCATCTTTTAACAGCACCTGGGTATTAATGAACAGCGCTACCGATATTTGGCCTGATGGTTTAGGAAGCAGCAGTGGCGAATTGGGGCATAATGTAATGGATCATCATTTCAGGTTGGGAGCATCCGGAAAAGCAGAAGGTTTTGAAGATAAATATTTGTATGGTCGCAGGCCAACTGGTATTTATATTCCACGGTTTAGAAATATTGATGGTGATAAACGAGATTATCTCCGTGGTTTTGGATATCAAGGTGGTGCCAGCAGGGGAAGAGGTATTGATGTGGCAGAATTAACCATTGGAGCCGAATTAAAAGAAGCATTATCCGAACCGGGAAATTGGAATATGGGCATCACCGCCTTTGGCGAAATGCTACCTGATCACAGTAATAAAATTTCTTTGGATAAAACCAAGAAAGATAAATGGGGCTTACCGGTGTTGAATTTTGATGTGGAGATAAAAGAGAATGAAAAGAAGATGCGTATAGATATGATGAACGATGCTGCAGAAATGCTTGAAGCAGCAGGGTTAAAAGATGTGCATACCAATGATTCGGGTTATGCTGTAGGGATGGGTATACATGAAATGGGTACTGCACGGATGGGAAGAGATGCTAAAACTTCGGTGCTCAATGGCAACAACCAGGTATGGGATGCCATGAATGTTTTTGTAACTGATGGCGCCTGCATGACGAGTGCAAGTTGTGTAAACCCATCGCTTACCTATATGGCTTTAACTGCAAGGGCTGTAGATTTTGCAGTTAAAGAATTAAAAAAATGAAAGCTTTAAAAACTTAAAAAATGGCAGAAATTACTTACGATGCAATTGTAGTTGGTTCCGGCATTAGCGGAGGCTGGGCAGCAAAGGAATTATGCGAAAAAGGATTAACAGTATTATTGTTGGAACGTGGTGGCCCACACGAACATCTCAAAGATTATAAAACAGCTACAAAAGAAATTTGGGAAATTCAACATCGTGGACACACCACTGAGGAACAAAGAAAAAAATATCCTGTCATTCACAGGGGATGGGCAGCCTCCGAACAGGTGATGGATGCCTGGGCAAATGAAGAAGACTGCCCATATACAGAAGTAAAACCTTTTACCTGGTGGCGCAGTTATCGTTTTGGTGGCCGTTCCGTTTTATGGGGAAGGCAAAGTTACCGGTGGAGCCCAATGGACTTTGAAGCCAATGCAAAAGATGGCATTGCTATCCCATGGCCCGTAAACTATAATGAGATTGCGCCCTGGTATGATCATGTTGAAAAATTTGCCGGTATCAGTGGATCTATGGAAGGTTTACCCAATTTACCTGATGGTAAATTTTTACCAGCTATGGATTTAAATGTTGTTGAAAAAGATGTTGCTGCAAGAATTAAAGAAAAATTTAAAGGAGAAAGGCATTTGATTATTGGCAGGGTTGCAAACATAACAGTGCCGCATAATGAAAGACCGGGTTGCCAGTTCAGGAACCGCTGCTGGGAAGGATGCCCATTTGGTGGTTATTTTAGTACACAATCCTCTACCTACCCCGCTGCTTTAAAAACTGGTAATCTTACTGTACGCCCCTACTCATTAGTTACGCAGGTATTGTATAATAAGGATAAGAAAAAAGCAACAGGTGTGGAAGTAATGGATACAGAAACAAATAAAACTGTTGAGTTTAAATCAAAAATTGTTTTTCTATGTGCATCTACACTAAATTCTGCATGGATTTTAATGCGCTCTGCAACTAATGTTTGGTCGGATGGATTGGGAAGCAGCAGCGGAGAGCTTGGACATAACATAATGGATCATCATTACAACTTAGGAGCTAGTGGTACTATAGAAGGTTTTGAGGATAAATATGTTTATGGCAGAAGGCCAAACGGATTTTATATTCCACGCTTTACAAATATGGGTAACGATAAAAGAGATTATTTACGTGGCTTTGGTTACCAGGGTGGTGCAAGCCGTTCAGGTTGGAGCCGTGAAATTGCCGAAATGAATATTGGTTCAGATTTTAAAGAAGCGCTTACAGAACCGGGGACATGGCAAATAGGTGCTGGTGGATTTGGTGAGATACTACCCTATCATGAAAATAAAATAACACTGGATAAAAATAAAAAGGATAAATGGGGTTTGCCTGTATTATCAATGGATGCAGAACTTAAAGAAAATGAAATGAAAATGAGGAAGGATATTGTATCTGAAATGGTAGCAATGCTTGAAGCAGGTGGAGCCAAAAATATTTCAACATACGATTCCGGACATGCCATGGGCCATGGCATTCACGAAATGGGTACAGCACGTATGGGTAATGATCCTAAAACATCGGTGTTAAATAAATGGAACCAGGTGTGGGACGCCCCTAATGTATTTGTAACCGATGGTGCTTTTATGGCTTCTTCTGCATGTCAAAACCCATCACTGACTTATATGGCTTTTACAGCAAGGGCTGCAGCCTATGCTGTTGACCAATTAAAAAAACAAAATTTATAATACTATAAAATAATAATTATGGAACGCAGGGAACTTTTAAAAATGATAGCCGTATTAACCGGCGGTGTTGTAATTGGTGGTGAAGTATTTTTATCAGGATGTACTTCTAAAACTGCTGACACTTCAACCTTTTCGGCAGATAATATTGCTTTGCTGGATGAGATTGGCGAAACCATTATTCCTACTACTACAACACCAGGAGCAAAAGCCACTAAAATTGGTGAGTTTATGAAAACAATAGTGACTGATTGTTATACCGAAGCCCAGCAAAAAGTTTTTGCAGATGGCCTCGCTGGTTTAAATGCAGCCTGCGAAAAAGCAAATGGTAAGTCATTTATGGATTGCAATGCCGACCAGCGCAAATCTTTTTTAATTGCACTGGAGAAGGAAGCTAAAGAATATAATAAGCAGCGTGATGAAAAAGAAAAAGAGGCTAAAGAAAAAGCTAAGAAAGATATGGACCCCAATTTTGTTGGTGCCCCATCACATCATTATACCATGATTAAGCAATTGACCTTGTGGGGATATTTTAGCTCGGAAATCGGAAGTACAAAAGCATTAAGACACAAAGCAGTTCCGGGTAGTTACAATGGTGCATTACCTTATAAAAAAGGGGATAAAGCGTGGTCTATTTAAAATTTAGCTTTGTAAAAATTTAGCTTTAAAATATTGTTTTACTGCATGGTAAACCCTTCCAAAAATTTAGTAGTAAAATTGCCGCTAATAAAATCAGGATGTTTCATTAATTGTAAATGAAAAGGTATAGTGGTTTTTACACCTTCAATTACATATTCGCTTAAAGCCCTGCTCATGGTATTAATGGCTTCTTCACGGGTTTGTGCTACAGCAATTAATTTACCAATCATACTATCATAATACGGTGGAATAACATAGCCGGCATACACATGGCTATCCACCCTTACACCGTGACCGCCGGGCTGGTGCAATACGGTAATTTTTCCAGGGCTTGGCCTAAAGTCATTGTAAGGATCTTCAGCATTAATACGGCATTCAATAGCACACATTACAGGGGTATAGTTTATTCCTTTTAACCTGTCGCCTGCTGCAATCATTATTTGTTCCTTTATTAAATCGTAATTAATTACTTCTTCAGTTACACAATGCTCCACCTGTATACGGGTGTTCATTTCCATAAAGTAAAAATTGCGATGTTTGTCCACCAAAAACTCTACTGTACCTACGCCTTCATAATTAATAGATGCAGCAGCTTTAATGGCAGCGTCGCCCATTTTTGTTCTAAGTTCAGGCGTCATAAAAG
>JAYSTT010000363.1:0-7589 GCA_043719495.1 Ferruginibacter sp.
AACTGGTAATAGTAAAAAAATGATGGCCATACTTGCAGGTATAGTTGCAATTGCTGTAATTGCATGGTTTGCCTGGTATTTATTAAATAAGAAAAAAGACACCGAGCCAGTTGCAAAAAATACTGTTGAGCAAATAATACCTGCTCCTATAATTCCTGACACTGCAAAAACGGATACTGCTAAAATTGTACCGCAAAAACCAGATAGTATTGTAAAAGCCCCGCCAATAAATAATAGTTACAACTTTAAAATTGTAATAAAAAATTATCCTTCGTTATTACTTGCACAAAAATCATTTAACAGGCTCAGCAGTTATGGGCATAAACTATTGTTATACACGGCCGATTCTGTTACTTACAAAGTAGCCATGCCTTTTACAAGACCGTTGGCTGATACCACTTATGCAAGAGATTCTGTTCGTAAAATATTATTTGGAGGTAATCCCTATATAGAATTAAAGTAAACTGTATTTGAAAGTTTTTTTCTGATGAAAAATAAAATACAAATACAATTGGTAATACTTTTTTGGATTGTAGTTGCTTTAGATATAATTGGCATTGCTTCTAATATTTCAACTTTACATTTTATTGCAAAGCCCTTATTAATACCCGTATTGATTTTACTTTTAATTGTAACGAAAACAAATATTCCCCATAAAAATTTATTATTAACAGGTTTATTTTTTTCGTGGCTGGGAGATCTGTTTTTATTATTTGAAGACAGGGATAAGTTATTTTTTATTTTTGGATTAGTTTGTTTTTTAACTACCCATATTTTCTACATCATTTATTTTTTAAAGATCCCTTCTTTAAAAATGTCATTACTGAAAAAACAACCTTTTTTGGCTTTTTTGGTGATAGGTTACGGTATAGCATTAGTGTGGTTATTGTATCCGCATTTGTACGACCTTACAATTCCGGTGATGGTTTATGCAACTGTTATTTGTACCATGTTGCTTTGCAGCCTGCATATATTTTTTAAAGTAAATAAACCCGCTAGCCTGTTTTATTTATTTGGTGCAGCTTTTTTTGTGCTGAGTGATTCTTTACTGGCTATAAATAAATTTTACCAGCCTTTTGCTTTTGCAGGTGTATGTATCATGCTCGCCTATTGTGCAGCACAATATTTTATTGTAACCGGTTTTATAAAGCAATTATCCCATGACTAAAGCAGCATTACTTGCAGAACTCAGCAACAATACTTATGTAATGCTTAAGCCCTCTCCTATAGAAGGTATTGGAGTATTTGCCATTAAGGATATTCCTAAAGGCTGCAGGGATATGTTTAGTAAGCCTGATACCAATGATAAATGGATAACAGTACCCAAAACAGAAGTGGAGGCCCTGCCGCCCCATGCCCAATTTATTATAGGCAATTATTGTTTGTATGATGATGAAAATTATTTTATTCCCGATCATGGGTTTAAAAAAATAGATGTGTCACTATTTTTAAATCATGCTGATATCTCCAATATTATTTCCATCAACGATGGTGATTATTTTGAAACGGTAAGGGATATTAAGGCCGGGGAAGAATTGGTTATTGATTACGGGGAGATTGTGTAAGTACTTTACCTAAAATAAAAAATCCTGCAATAATAATTTGCAGGATTTTTTTATTAAGATCATTATTTTATTCAGTAGTACCTATTGCGTTAATATCATCCTGCAATGGGTCACATTTAGGATCTGGCCCATACTGATTAGTACCTATATTACCATTAGTACAAGCAAGTACTAAATTATAAATTGGAATCAATATATACCAGCCACTTTTACCTACATCATGCATACGTCTTACACCAACTGCAATAGATGGAATAATTGTGCCAAGCGAAAAAATTAATCCCAAAATCCCTTCTACCGAACCAATTGCAGCATCAGCAAATATTAAAATGATGCTAATTATAATAGACACCAAAGTATAATACCAGTATTCACTTCTTCTGGCCCTGCCATCAAAATTTACATAATTCTTTAAAACTTTTACAAAGTAATTTACAGCAATCATAGTTAATTAATTTAGTTGAAATACGAATATATGAGAATTATTAAATAAACCATCAATAGAGTTGACAAAACGGAAAATACCCGTCTCTTATTATTCATTTATCAAAATTTTCCAGTCTGTATCCAAATCCTTAATTACAAAAAGATTTAAATCTTTATATTTTTTACTCCCCTTTACTGTTACATAAATATTTCCTTGTCCTGTTTCTCCTGACTGACTTGAAGAAACTGACATTCCACCAAATGGAATAATTGTTATTGCTTTTATAGCTCCTATTTCTGTTTTAAGGCTTTCGTTATTTTTAATGTAACTTTTAGCTGTATTATATGCATTTGAATTTGCAATAAAAATTATCAATACTGATTGAACCAATAAAATAAAACTAAACACTGCAATACCTATTTTTTCTGCTACACTATTTTTATCGTTAAGCCTTTTGTACTTAATATTCCCCTGAAGAAAAGTAATTATCCCAATGCAAATAAATGCCCAACCAATACTTTTACTTTCCCAAAAAAAGTATAGTCCAACTATCCTGCAGAAATAGCCATAAATTAATAGAATAGTACCAATACTTAAAACTGTTCTGGTAAACCAATTGAGTCTTCTTATGAATTCCACTACATTAACTATTTTATTGTACGGCAGCTATTTCATAATTAAAATGCTTATTCCCAAATATACAACGGTGATGCCATGAAAATATAAAGTTGGTATCAAAAAAATTCCTCTTACTTTTCAGCAAGAGGAATTTTTAATTATTCATTATTACTTTTTAATTAATACCCCATACCACCCATATCAGGTGCACCATGGCTGTGCGGTGCTTCTTCTTTTGGTTTGTCGGCAATTACAGCTTCTGTAGTTAACAACATACCGGCAATTGAAGCAGCATTTTCCAATGCTACACGGCTAACTTTAGTTGGATCTATAACACCTGCTTTAAACAGATTTTCATAAACTTCGGTTCTGGCATTAAAACCAAAATCGCCTTTACCTTCTTTAATTTTTTGTACCACTATTGAACCATCAATACCTGCGTTGGCAGTTAATATGCGGATGGGTTCTTCTAATGCACGGCGAACGATGGCCATACCGGTTTGTTCATCAGCAATCTGGCCTTTTACTTTTGGTTCTAAAGCAGCAATTGCACGAATGTATGCAACGCCTCCGCCCGGTACAATACCTTCTTCTACTGCAGCACGGGTTGCATGTAAAGCATCATCAACACGGTCTTTCTTTTCTTTCATCTCCATTTCAGTAGCAGCACCAATGTATAATACTGCAACGCCACCAGCCAGCTTGGCTAAACGCTCCTGTAATTTTTCTTTATCGTAATCAGAAGTGGTGTTTTCTATTTGGGCTTTAATTTGATTTACTCTTGAAGTAATATCTTTTTTAACTCCCTTACCACCCACTATGGTTGTATTGTCTTTATCAATTGTTATTGATGCAGCCTGACCTAAGAAGGTTAAATCAGCAGCTTCTAATTTATGGCCCAGCTCCTCACTGATAACTGTACCAGCGGTTAAAATTGCAATGTCAGTTAACATTTCTTTTCTTCTGTCGCCAAAGCCCGGTGCTTTTACAGCAGCTACTTTAATAGTGCCACGCAATTTATTTACCACCAATGTTGCTAAGGCTTCTCCTTCTAAATCTTCAGCAATAATTACTAATGGGCGGCCGCTTTGAGCAACTTTTTCTAAAATGCTCAAAATATCTTTCATTGCAGATATCTTCTTATCATAAATTAAAATGTAAGGATTTTGTAATTCGGCCTGCATTTTTTCGCTGTTGGTAACAAAGTAAGGAGAGATATAACCTCTGTCGAACTGCATACCTTCAACTATATCAACTGTAGTATCTGTACCTTTTGCTTCTTCAACAGTAATTACACCTTCTTTGCCCACTTTTACAAAAGCTTCGGCAATTAACTTACCAATGGTTTCATCGTTGTTGGCAGAGATGGTAGCCACCTGCTGAATTTTTTTACTGTCGTTGCCAACAGTTTGAGATTGTGATTTTAAGTTTTCTACAACAATGCTAACTGCTTTATCAATACCGCGTTTTAAATCCATAGGGTTTGCACCAGCAGCCACCATTTTCAAGCCTTCGCTTATAATTGATTGAGCCAAAACAGTTGCAGTAGTTGTACCATCGCCTGCAATATCTGCAGTTTTAGAAGCTACTTCTTTCACCATTTGAGCACCCATGTTTTCAATAGGGTCTTCCAATTCAATTTCTTTAGCTACAGTAACACCATCTTTAGTTACCTGTGGAGCACCAAATTTTTTCTCAATAACCACGTTACGGCCTTTTGGACCAAGGGTTACCTTAACAGCGTTAGATAAAGTGTCAACGCCTTTTTTCATTTTATTTCTTGCTTCAATATCGAAGTATATCATTTTTGCCATCTTGTTATATTTTTTATATTTTTTAAAATTGTTGGAAACTTTTAAGTACAAGTTTCAAGAAACAAGCTACAAGGGATAAGACTACTACTTATGGCTTGATGCTAATAACTTGCTGCCTTCTTAAACTATCGCTAAAATATCACTCTCCCTCATAATCAAATAATCATGCCCATCAACAGTAATTTCCGTTCCGGCATATTTGCCATACAAAACAGTATCACCTGCTTTTACAGTAACGGGTTCGTCTTTTTTGCCAGGGCCTGCCGCAAGTACAACACCACGTTGTGGTTTTTCTTTTGCAGTATCAGGAATAATAATACCGCCTGCAGATTTTTCTTCAGCAGCGGCTGGTTTAACAATCACCCTGTCATGTAAAGGAGTAATGTTTAACTTCTTTGTTGCCATAATTCTATTGTTTTTTATTTGGTTAATTAATTCGGACGGCGAAGGTACAGCCATTTTTGTACCAAATGAACTAATTAGCATTTATGTCAGTAATCTTTTGCCTCTTGTCAGGAAAGAAGCGATTATTACAGACAATTTTTCATTTAACCAATTTGCAAATAGGTAATTTGGATATTAAGCAGGAGGCATAGGTACAATTTCCACCAGTGGAGCGGTTTTCCATTCAATTTTTTTCCCTTTGTATTGCCCCTTTAAAATAATTTTATCCTTCGTTATTTTTACAGGTGTATTTTTTATAGAACCAGTTGGTGAAAGGTGTAATTGCCATAGAAAATTTCCTTTTGCCGGTTTAAGGATAAGCTGGCTGCCCGCTTTTACAAAACCCGCCTGAAAACCTGTTTGTTCTAAAGGAAGTGCTGTGATATGATAAGGTTGTTTATTTTGCCATGCCATATCCCATAAAATATGTTTGCTTTTTGTTTCTGCATATATAACTATGAAAGTATCAAATCTGGCAGGTAAAGGCTGTATGGTATCCACTTTTCCATCCAATACAGCAATGTTCTGGTTAGAGGGGTAATTACCCCGGATACTTTGGAAATAATAAGCATAGGTTTTACGGATTACAGAACCGGATTGTGCAACGGATGGCAAACTAAGTGATAGAAAGAATAATACCATCAGGGACCAACACTTATGTTTTGTAAACAGTTTCATATCTAATGTATATAAAAAAGCCTGCCAATTTTTGCATTATATAAAAAAAGGCCACCCTGGCAGGCGGCCCTGTAAAATTATTCAAATAGTATCAATAATTATTCTTTAAATACCCGGGTAACAAATTTCTTACTGCCAATAAATGCCTCAACCAGGTAAACCCCATTAGTTAATTTTCCCACAGGCAAATTAAATTGAATTTGTTGCTGGCCCTGCCCAAATGCTTGCTTTGCCATCAACCTTCCTGCTAAATCTGTTAATCTTAACTCACCCGTGGCTTCAGTTGCTTTTACAAATCTTATAACAATATTATTTTTAAAGGGATTGCCCATCACTACTATATCCTGCTGAATGCCCCTTACTTTTATCAATACTGTATTACTCAGCTTTGTTCTATAATCAATATCAACACTTCGTAGCCGGTAAAAATTATTCTCCGCTGGTTTTTCCTTATCAATAATACTGTAGTTCTTTACAGTATTGCTATAGCCCGCAGCAGGAATGGTTGCAATTTTTCTGAAGCTAATACCATCATATGATTTTTCCACTTCAAATTGTTTACTGTTATATTCCGCAGAAGTGGCCCATTGTAATAAAGCAGTATTATTATTTTGCAGGGATCCCTTAAACTCCGTTAATTCAATGGGTAACGGAGCATTTAATAAAACCGTCTTCCACATAGCGTAACCATGTGTGCCCACCAATAAATTGGCATCAGAAGGCCGGAGAGACAAACTGGTTACTACTGCATTACCCAAAGTAGCAGATGCTTCCTGTGTCCAGTCTGCGGAAACAGGAAACGTAGAATTGGATTGATATAAACCTACTGATGTTCCAACATAATATTGCACTTCAGGTGAGCCCGGCACTGCATGAATAGCACAAGTACGGTATGACGGAAGCGTTAAGGATCCTTCAACTGCTGTCCATGTTGGTCCTGATGTGTTAGCATTGCCGGTCCAAAACACACTTGTTACACCATAATTTGCAAAAGTTACCATTACCGTGTCATCATTTCGGGGGTTTACAGCAATGCTGCTTAAATAAGCTCCTGCAGGAAAACCAGCGCCTGTAATATCAACAGGTGCAGTTGCAGCAGCTACGCCTGTCGGATTATCCAGGCGATACAGCTTACCATTTGAAGTACCCATAAATAAACTTGCAGTGGCTGCGCTATAGGTACCCCTGGTTGTTGCTAAGGCAGTAATATCATTTGCCACACCCACTGAAGTAGCCACCCCTGTCATTTTTGTCCATGTTCCCGATGTTACAGTTGAGGCGGAAGTTGTTAGATACAAAGTATCATCATTAGCATAATAAAGTCTTTCTGTATTATCGGGGTCAAGTTTAAAGAGTGTTACAAATAATCCTGCACTCGTTACAGTAGTCGCAAAGGTTGGTGTAATAGCAGCATTAATAAATCCAAGGGCGGTGGTAGATGCCCTTCTGTTAATTGTTCCTAATTGGGATCCAACATATTCATATTGGGTACCGCCGGTTGCTGCCGGATCAGTAAGGCCTACGGAAACACCATCACCACCCGTTACCTGTTCAAAATCTACTCCTGTTCCGCCAATATTTCTTGTAGAACCATTATCCTGTGCCCCGCCAATAGCTTTGGAGTTACCCGTTCTTGGATCAATATCAACATAATAATATTGATAAGTGCGGTAGCCAACGTTTATAGGTGTCCATGCCACTGTGCCCGCAGTAATATCAGTGGTACGCTGAATACCGCCATCATTTCCACAAAGCATAATTAAAGGACTGCCAGGTTGAAAAACAAAGGCATGAATATCGGGATGAGAGTTTGTATATAATGTATAACTGGCCGGGCTGGCATATCCTCCAATTTTTGTCCAGGTAAGTCCTGCATCTGTTGATCTGTAAGCATTAGATCCGCCAATAAAAACCGTACCGGAGGCATCGGGTTTTATTGCCAGTACCATATCATAACCCCCTTGTACTGCAAATGGATCGTTACCAGAAAGACAGCCTGCTTCGTCAGGAAGAGTTGCAGAAAGATCTGTCCAGGTAGCACCA
>JAYSTT010000364.1:0-3122 GCA_043719495.1 Ferruginibacter sp.
CTGGTAGCCACACCGGGAGTTACTAATTCTGTTACGCCACGTTTTACTATGCCCTTGGCTTGCTTGGGATCTTCCAACTGATCGCAAATGGCAACACGGTAACCAGCTTTTACCAATTTGTGTAAGTAAGTATCCAATGCATGATGAGGAAAGCCTGCCAGCTGGGATGATTTTTCATCTCCATTATTTCTTTTAGTAAGGGTAATACCCAAAACGGCAGAAGTTTTTACCGCATCATCTCCAAAAGTTTCATAAAAATCCCCCACCCTAAAAAGCAAAATGGCATCAGGGTATTTAGCCTTGATGGCATTATGTTGCTGCATTAAAGGAGTTTCGCCAACTGCTTTTGCCATAGTTGGCAAAAATAGCTCCAAACTTTAAATTAAAAGATTAAATTTGTAAAGAAAAAATTCAACAAAATGCCGGAAATATTTCGCTTTTTTGGGATTCGATTTTTCTATTTTAGCAATGACCATTTGCCTGTTCATGTACATATAAAAACAGGCGATGGAACTGCAAAATTTGAGATTGAACCTTTGGCTTTAATAGAAAACAAAGGCGTAAAAATGAAGGATATTTATTTAGCAGAAAGCATTATTGAAGAAAATAAAGAGTTAATAATAAAACATTGGGAGAATTTCTTTAATTCTAATAAATAATTTATGGAAGCAAAAAAAATTTGGTTCGACGATACATTTATTTATGTAGAAACCAGAGAAAATAAAATTGGTAAAATGCCTTTAGTTTGGTTTCCCCGTTTGCAAAATGCAAGCAGCGAAGATTTACTAAAATTTGAATTATGGGCAGATGGGGCATGGATACATTGGGAAGATTTAGGCGAAGATTTATCGGTAGAAGGCTTTTTTACTTTTAAAAAAGATAACACTCCTATTTCTATATAAAAAAGTAGCCAGTTTTATTCACCATAAAAAACTGGCTACAAAAGCCTTATTAATTTTCCTGCTTTGTCAATATCTCTTTCTTCATCTTCTCCCAAAGGCCGTCAAAGGTTTGATGGTTTTCTTCTTTCCATTTTGTACTAAAGGCCTTGATCTTTTCTGCCCTGTCGTCTTTTGTTAGCCGAAAGAATGCTGTAATAGCTTCACCATCATATTCATGCGCCATTTGATTGTACAATTCTTTCAATTGTTTTTCTTTACGGATATTGCTATGTGCTATTTCAATTTCCATTTCTTCTCTCAGCATTACTTTTTCGTCGTAACTGCCGCTGGGCAATAATGTTTTTGCAATTACAGGCATCAGTTCTATCAGCATTAAAATAAAAACAATCAGGTAATAACGGAATTGCAATGCCGGATTATTTTTTAATAAGTTACCCAGTGCTTCCACCCTGGTTAAAAATCCATTATTAAGATACTGCGTAAAAGCAATTTCTTCTGCTTTTATCTTTCCTTCCATTTCATTCAACTCCTTATCAGTATCATTTAATTTTACTTGTTCGCTTTTTAATAAAACCTGGTATTCGCCATCCAATTTTTGATATTCGTTTCGTTTAGCCAACGCTATATCTTTTATACCAATCTTTCCTGTACCACCACTGCCATCTGTTTCGGCTAAAAAATTTTGCCTTGCTGTACTTACATCAGCATATTTTGTTTCCAGCTCAGTTTCTATTTTTTCTTTCTGCACAAGTAATTCGTTTTTTCTGTTGCTGAACAAACTATCCAGCTCCTGCCGTTTTACCATTTTTCTTTTTTCATTATCCAACGATGTTTGCATTTTTATTTCTTTATCAAACATATATAGCACTGCAGGCTGTGCCATAAATGTGCCAATGGTAATAGCCAACAATGCCCGGAATAATAATGGCGTAAATTTTTTCTTATTGAATTTAGTAATCCCTTTTATCAATGCCCTGTCGATAGTAAGAATAATAAAACCCATAAATAATCCAAGGGCTATTGCAATAAAGATAGAATCAACAATAGTATAGAAAAAATAGGTCCAGGTAAAAGATGCAAATAACCATGTTGCTAACACTGTCATTCCAATAATCCGGTAGCGGTTTCTGTCTACTACCGAGTCGGTTAATATTTCTCTTTCGGCAGTAGATAACCACCATAAAAATTCGGTTAGTTGCGATGGTTCATACGTTTCCCTTTGAGAAAGGGGTACATTTCTTTGGGTCATTTTAAAATATTAAATGAATTAATAAATGAATCGAAGGTTGAGTTGAACCAGAAAGAGGAGTTGAAGTGTTTGCAAAATAGATAAACTTAATGGGATTAACGATGTACCGCTTTGTTTATTTTAAAGCAGTAAGTACATTAACAGTTTGTTAGATATTGGCATTTAAACCCGGCTTGCTTAAAAGCATCTATTCGCATATCTTTGCAACTTCTTAAGTAAGAGATACTTATTTTAATAATACATCTAAAATGAAAAAATTCTTCGCTGCTTTATCTTTAATGCTGCTGGTATTTACAACATCAAATGCACAACCTCCAAAAGGAATGGGCCAAAGTGACCCTGCTGCAAAAAAAATTTTAGATGCTGTAAGTGCCAAGTTTAAATCTTTTAAAACAGTGGTGGCTAAATTTGCTTTAAAGATAGAAAATGGGGCAGGCAAAAATCTTGGCTCAAAAGCTGGTACAGTTTATATGAAAGGCACTAAATACAGGATAAGTGTAACCGGGCAGGAAATTTTTTGTGATGGCAGCAATGTTTGGACATTTGATAAATCCAGTAACGAAGTAACCATAAGTAAATTAGACCCCACTAATAATACGATTACCCCTCAAAAATTATTTACTAATTTTTATGATAAAGACTTTCTATATAAACTAAACGGAGAAGTTAAAGGTGTTCAGGAGGTTGAACTAACACCTATTGATAAAAGCAAAGCATTTCATAAAGTGCTGGTAAATGTTAATAAAGCTTCTCAAATCATCAGCTCTACAAAAGTTTTTGAAAAAACCGGTAATCGCTATACTTATGCTGTTAGCAATATGAACACAAAAAGTGTTATAGCAGATGCTCAATTTATTTTTGACCAAAAAAAATATCCAGGTGTAGAGGTAGTGGATTTAAGATAAGCCAATAAAAAAAATTGTAAGCGGATTGAAACTAAGTGTTTTCAATCCGTTTTTATTTGCCCCATC
>JAYSTT010000365.1:0-3118 GCA_043719495.1 Ferruginibacter sp.
GGTAAATGTACCTTACGAGTATCATGATTATGTGTATAAAGGAAAAAGTTGTTCGGTTAAATTTCCGGATGGAAGAACAATACTGGCCACTATTCAGGAGGAATCTCCTTTTATAGATTCTGCATCGCAAACCCAATCTTTTCTAATAAGATTTCCGGGCAATCAGTTATTACCGGAGAATATGAATCTGATTGTGCATATTCCAACAAGGCAAAAACAAAATGCAGTTTCATTACCGTTGGAAGCTATTCAAACCAACGAAACACAGGATGAGTTTTGGGTAATGAAATTAGTAAATGATTCTTTGGCAATAAAAGTACCTGTAACACCGGGCTTGCAAAATGATTCCCTGCGGGAAATTATTGCAGGAGTAGGTTTGAATGATAAAATTATTGTGAAAGGTGCTTATGGTTTGTCCGATTCATCACTGGTAAAACTGCAAACAAAAGAAGATTGAAATAATAAAGTTGGAATGTTCTTTCTAAAATTTAATTAAAAAACAAAAGCCCGGCCTCCCTCTCTTTTGGAGAGGGAACGAGGGTGAGGTCAATGATGAAGCAGCAACACTCTTATCATAAAAAAACATTGCTGGGTTTAGCAGTATTGATTATCCTGGCAGGTGCTTTCAGTTTCTCAAATTTAAAAACAGGGTTATTCCCCGATATTACTTTTCCCAAACTTAAAGTAATTGCCGATGCCGGTCAGCAACCCGTTGATAAAATGATGGCAACGGTTACTATTCCTTTGGAAAATATTATTAAGCGTACCGAAGGGCTTGATTATATCCGCAGCACCACATCGAGAGGCAGTTGCGAAATTTCTGTGTTTTTAAAATGGGATGCCAATATTGATTTGGCCCGCCTGCAAATGGAATCGCTGATTAATGATGTGCGTAGTAATTTGTTGCCCGGCACACAGATCACCGTAGAAAAAATGAACCCCTCCATTTTACCGGTGATGGGTTTTAGTATGGAGAGTAACCGCTCGCCGATTGAATTAAAAAAGATAGCCCTGTTACAGGTAAAACCATTTCTGGCAGCCACGCCAGGCGTATCGGATATTGCGGTGATTGGCGGTAAGAGTAAAGAATACCAGATACTTTTAAAACAGGATAAGCTTACAGAATTAGGAATTACGCCGCAACAGATAAGCACGGTGGTGGGGCAAACCAATGTGTTGCAGAGCAATGGCTATATCAGCGATTACAACCGTTTGTACCTGGCCATAACCGACAACGCCATCGACAGTAAAACAGAACTGGAAAACCTGGTAATTGTAAACTCTTCCAAAAGAGTAGTGCTGCTGAAAGACATTGCAGATATAAAAATTTCGGAAACCAAAGAGTATGTAAAGATCAATGCAAACGGCAAAGATGTACCATTGATTGCAGTCATCAAACAACCAACGGCAAACCTGATTGATGTAAATAACGGCGTTTTAAAAAGGGTAAAAGAACTGGAATCCATTTTACCCAAAGATGTAAAACTAAAGCCTTATTATTTGCAGGCCGATTTTGTAAATGGCAGTGTAAAAAGTATAGAAGATGTTTTATGGATTGGTTTAATACTTGCCATCATTGTTGTGATTGTTTTTTTACGTTCCTGGAAATCGAGCCTTGTAATATTACTCACCATACCCACAACGCTTGCCTTAACATTGGTTAGCCTGTATGCTTTTGGATATACCTTTAATATTATGACGCTGGGCGCCGTTGCTGCGGCCATTGGCTTGATGATTGATGATGCAGTAATTGTTGTAGAACAAATTCATCGCAGCCACGAAGAACATCCTGATGAACCAATGCAGGTTATTGTAAGTAAAGCCATTAAATATTTGTTTCCGGCCATGGTTGGCTCTTCTTTAAGTACCATTGTAATTTTTATTCCGTTTATTTTAATGAGCGGTGTTGCCGGGGCTTATTTTAAAGTGCTGGCCTTTACTATGATCATCACGTTAACCGCATCTTTCCTGGTTACCTGGCTGGTATTGCCGGCATTTTTTTTACTGTTTCCTTATAAATTAAAACCGGTAGTTGTAAAAAAATCAGCTGTTGGTAAAAAGCAAAAAGAAAGTGGTGGCTGGATACGTTTTTTTATACGCCACTCTTACATCAGCATTTTATTTGCTGTTGCCTGTGCCATTATTATTTATGTATTACCGGGTAAAATGCCATCGGGCTTTTTACCCGAAATGGATGAAGGAGGTATTGTTCTTGATTTTGACAGTCCACCGGGAACAACGTTGGAGGAGACAGACAGAATGCTGAAGGTAGTAGATAAAATTATTCAGGAAGATCCTGAAGTGGAAACTTACAGCCGGCGATTGGGTACACAAATGGGATTCTTTATTACAGAACCTAACCGGGGAGATTATTTAATACAGTTAAAAAAGAAACATAGCAAAACCACCGATGCAGTATCGGCTGATCTGCGAATAAAAATAGAAGCAGTATTACCCCAGCTTAAAGTTGATTTTGGCCAGGTGATCGGCGATATGCTGGGCGACCTGATGAGCAGTGTACAACCTGTAGAGCTTAAAATTTATGGAGATAACAGGCAAAAATTAGAAGAACTTTCCCGGCAGGCCGGCGAAATTGTAGAAAATGTAAAAGGCACCGCTGATGTGTTTAATGGTATTGTAATTGCCGGCCCAACCGTATTGGTACAACCCGATGTTGCCAAGCTGGCACAGTTTGGTGTAACCCCAAGCGATTTTCAATTTCAATTACAAACCCAGCTCGAAGGCAATGTTATCAGTACCATTATGGAAAAGGAGCAATTGGTAAATATCCGTATGCTGTATCCAAATGCGCAACGTACCAATGTAAATTCATTAGCCAATGGAAATATATTTTTACCCAATGGTTTATTAAAATCCATCAGCACTGTTGCCGAAGTTAAATTACAAAAAGGCGTTGCTGAAATAGAACGGGAAAATCAAAAAATGATTGGTGTAATTACCGCCCGTTTAGAAAACCGCGACCTCGGCAGTACATTAAAAGATATCAAAAAAGAGATTGCCCAAAAACTTTCGCTGCCGCCGGGTTATCATATTGAATATGGCGGCTCTTATGCCCAACAGCAACAGGCTTTTACCGAACTGCTTTATATTTTACTGG
>JAYSTT010000366.1:0-3114 GCA_043719495.1 Ferruginibacter sp.
TGCCCACTTGCTAATAGCATTTACAAAAGCATGCCATTTTGAATTTGCATTTTTAGCCGCCAGCAAATAAAATATAATGCCCGATTTTACTATCGGCACTATAATGCCAAACAAAAAAATAAGAAAAAATGGCCAGTAGTCCTTACTTTCCCAAAGTGTTTGCAGGGTGCCAAGCACACTTCTTTTTTCATTAAAAAGATTAAAATCAATTACAAAATGGGCGGTAATATCAATATGCAGCATATCTTTTACCCAGCCAAAACCCAGCAAAACCAGCGAAATAATGTGTAAAAGAAGTAATATTAGCCTGTTCATGGTTATTTTTATGGAAATGTAGCTAAATATTACTTTACCCCAAAAAATTATCCATTATTAATTATTCATTATCCATTCCTTATCCCTATCTTTGCAGCCCAAAAATTAGATTTTAAATGGCAAACCATTCAGCAACAAAAAAAGATATGCGCCAAAGCGCAAAACGTAACGAACGCAACCGCTACAACGGTAAAACTACCCGTAATGCAATACGTGATTTAAAAGCAAGCGATACAGCGGCCGCAACAACAGCATTTCCAAAAGTTGCAGCTATGATTGATAAATTAGCAAAGCGTGGTACTATCCACAAAAATAAAGCGGCTAATTTAAAAAGTAAATTAGCCAAAAGGGTTAATGCATTAGCAAAATAATTTTTTTATAAAAATATTTATTAAGGGGTTGCAGCAATGCAGCCTCTTTTTGTTTTTATTAATTTAATAGCGGCAATAAATTAACTGAAAGATTCTTAAAATTTAAACTTGATGATATAAGCCTTATTGAAGACAGCGTATAACAGGTATTCTATATGCCAATTGATTCAATAACTTAATTTAACCCCTGTCTTTTAGCAAGCTTAGCCGCAATAAATAAAGTACAAAAAACAATCACCACACTCAAATAGCCAACCCAGTTATAATGTAGTATTTTACCATCGCTTTGTTTGGTAACAATAGCACCTGCAATTAAAGCAGCAAGCCCGGTAAAAAGTTGTTGTATAGATGCATTAAAGCTCATAAACAAGCCTCTTTTTTCCGGGTTAACCACAGTACTAATAATAGCTTGTGCAGGTATGGTTCGGCCGGTAGAAAATGAAAACCAAACTGCAAAAACACAGAGTACAAAATAAAAAGGGATGGCTGGCATATTGGTAATTAAAAAAATAGGAACCAATGAGGCACCCGCACTGTATAAATAAATTTTAAGCTTGCCATATTTATCAGCCATACGGCCAATAACAAAAGATGCCATAAAGGAAAATGCACCACCTACCATATAAATAAGAGGTGTTTGGTCTTTGGTAAAACCCACATTAAATTCCATGTAAGGATTAATGAAAGGGATAATTAAAAAATGGCCCATCATTAAAAATCCGGATAAGGTTAATGCCAGCAACTGGCTTTTATTTTTACTTAATTCCAGTAATACTTCTTTAGGCGAAACTTTTTCTGCAGGTTGGTTTTGTAAGTGTTTTGTCATGGCAGGCAAAAACCGGATGATCATGGGAATGATAACAATGCCCACAATACCAATAAACAAAAAAGGTGCATGCCAACTAATTAATTTTGCTAAATACAAACTAAAAGGCACGCCAAAAATGGAAGATATAGAAAATGCTGTAAATATTGCCCCCATTGCCCTGCCCCTTTTCTCATAATCAAAAGTATCTGCTACAATACTCAGTATTTGAGTACCAATCAGTCCTCCAAATAAACCGGTTAGCACTCTGGCAGCCAGTAAAAAAGAAGCATCCGGTGCAATTCCACAACAAATTGTTCCTACTAAAAAACCAACATACGCAAATAACAATACTTTTTTTCTGTCGTATTTATCAACAAAAAAAGCAGCAGTAATACTGCTAACAAAAGAAGCAATGGGGTATGCTGCTACAATTATACTAAAATATTGGGCTCCAATTTTAAAATGTGGCATCAAAAAATTTCCCAATGGCATTAAAATCATAAAATCCAGGATATTGGTAAAATTGAGAGCTGCCAGTAAAAAAAGGATAATTCGTTCTTTTTGGGTCATGTTATAAATTGGTTGCAAAGGTATTTGATTGAGAATGAATTGAGAAAAATATAGGGCCTGCTTTACTTAGCTTTATTCTATTGTATAATTAAGGTAGCTGTATCGGAGTTGGATCAAAATAAACTCAAACAATTGATTACTAATAAAAAAATAGTTATAACTTTAAATAGTAAATAACAATTAAACGATTACACCGTTATATATTTACTAAAGTAGTTTGAAAATGAAAAAATCATTATTAACCAAAAAAAAAGGTGAATTAGCTCCGGGTATTCTCATTGAATGCAAATCTGGTAGATTCATTGCCTTTTACGAACACAGAACAGATGTAATAGCTGACGGTGAAAACGAAAGAGATGCAAGAAAGAATTTAAAAAGAATGATTGAGATTGTAAAAAAGTATGAAGAAGGTGAGGCTGAAAAGGAAACCGTTGCAATCACCAAGGAATACAATACCAAAAAATTCACCGAAAAAATGGATTGTATTTGAGATGTTATATACCCGTTCGTCTTTTATAAATTATCTTATTAATGTACATCAATGCGAAATTATTGACATTAATGACAGAAAAGATAAGGTTATAACAATTAAAAATGGTCCTGCGCAAGCTTTTATTTGGGCAACCGGAAAAGACCAAATTGATTATGAAATGATACTAAGAGTATGTAATAAACTTTGGTTAACCGACCTCCCTGGCGACAAAGATTTAGAAAAAATTGAATAACAAAATTGATAAGCCGCTTAAATTGCGGCTTCTTTATTTATTTAATCTCATTTTTTGGCATTCCTTTTAAGTTAAATTACAAATCCAAAGTTGAATAGGCTCCCAGTTCGCCAGGATAAACTCTGCCAAATGAAGTTCAATCAAGTTACTTCAGCAGGCATCAAAATAATTGCAAAAAAATTGCTGTAACCCTTACCAAATGTACATTAAAACCCTTACCTTCGCTGCCCGTTTAAAATAGGCGGAATTTAACAATATTTATAACTGTTCTTATAATCCGCCAGCTGGCGGAGATAGGGGCACAAAACAAGGGAAATGAACAATT
>JAYSTT010000367.1:0-7538 GCA_043719495.1 Ferruginibacter sp.
GCCGTCCTTTAAACCATCCGTAATGGCTAATAAACGGGCATTTGAGATAGCTTTTGTGGGATTGAAGCCCGGAATCCATGAGTTTGAATACGAAGTGGATGATAAGTTCTTTGCTGAAAAAGGTGTTACAGATTTTTCCAACTGCAACGCCAGTATCAAACTTAGTTTAGATAAAAAAAGCAGTTTTATGCTTTTAAAGTTTGAAATTGGCGGCAAGGCAAATGTTACCTGCGACCGTTGCGGAAATCTTTTACCAATGGATATCTGGGATGAGTTTAACATGTTAGTAAAACTGGTGGAAGACCCAGATGAAATGAATGCCCAGGAAGAAGACCCTGATGTTTTTTATATCTCAAAAACAGAAAGCCATCTTGATATTGGTAACTGGATTTATGAATTTGTACTGCTGAGTTTTCCCATTCAAAAAATGTGCAACGATGAAGAAAAAGGTGGCCCGTTATGCAATAAAGAAGTGCTGGAAAAACTTAGGCAGATGGAAGTAAAAGAACAGGAGACCAACAGTAATGATTTATGGAAAGGGTTGGAAAAATTTAAAGCAAAGAAAGCAGTAACAAAAAAAAGCAAATAATATCAATAATTAAATAAAATTTAAAATTTACAGATATGCCAAATCCAAAAAGGCGCCACAGTCAGCAACGCAGTGCAAAAAGAAGAACACATTATAAGGCAAGTGAAACTACCTTAAGTGTTGATAAGACAACCGGCGAAACACATGTACGCCACCGTGCACATGTAAGTGAAGGAAAATTATTTTATAAAGGAAAGTTAGTAGCAGAAAAAGCACCACTTAAAGCATAATATTTTTTTCAGTGTGAATTCTAAATTCTAAATTCGATATTGAGTTTAGGATTTAGGATTTTTTATTTAAAGGAATATATGATGAATATAGCACTTGATATGATGGGGGGCGACTTTGCACCCCTGGAAGCGGTAAAAGGAGTTGCCGAATTTTTAAGCACCGGTACAGCTAATATTCATCTTACATTAATTGGCGATGAAGCACAAATAATAAACCACATCGCCACCCACCCCATCCCTGCCGATAAATACACGATAGTATCTACCACCCAGGTAATTGAGATGAATGAGCACCCCACCAAAGCTTTAAAAGAAAAAAAAGATTCTTCCATTGCGGTAGGTTTTCAGTTGCTGGCAACAGGTAAAACAGATGCTTTTATAAGTGCCGGTAATACAGGTGCCATGATGGTAGGTTCTCTATTTACCATTAAAGTTATTGAAGGCGTTTTACGCCCCACTATTGGTGCTTACATGCCACGTGAAGATGGTACTTTAGGTTTATTGGTTGATGTGGGCCTAAATGCGGATTGCAAACCGGATAACTTAAACCAGTTTGCAATTTTAGGATCATTATACGCTCAGCACATTTTAAATTTTGAAAACCCAAAAGTGGGCCTTGTAAATTTAGGAGAGGAAGAAGGCAAGGGTAATTTGTTGGCACAAGCCACTTACCCTCTTTTAAAAGAAAACAAGCAAATAAATTTTATTGGCAATATTGAAGGCCGCGATATTTTATTAAACAAGGCTGATGTTTTAGTTTGTGAGGGCTTTACCGGAAATGTAGTTTTAAAATTAGCCGAAAGCATTTACGATATTGTAAAGCGGCGCAACATTCACGACGAACATTTTGACCGCTTTAATTTTGAACAATACGGAGGGGTACCTGTTTTAGGTGTTGCTAAACCTGTAATTATTGGCCACGGCATCTCCCACGCCGTGGCATTTAAAAATATGATACGCATTGCACAACGTATGATTGAAACTGATTTACTACAAAAGATGAAGAGTAGTTTTGTAGCGCAAGCATAGGCAAATTTGCTTATATCGTTAAATATGATTTTGTTCTTTTCGTACTCTCTACTACAAGAAATCCCGGTTTACCCATTAGCTATAAAGGTTTTACTGAAATATATATTCCTGCAATTTCCTGGCCTTTTTTGGGGAATACGTCATTGGGCACCTGAGGTTTACAAATGCAAGTGCTCTATGCTAATTTGTGCCGTAGCTGCAATAAAAAGCAAGACAAAATTGGAGATAAAAAAATTGCCGGCACCCGTTATATTAATTCATCAATGCCAAACATTTTTTCAAACTATCCTTCCATTGCGGAATAGTAATTTTAAAACTGTCTTTAATTTTTGCAGTATCTAAAACGGAATACTGCGGCCGCTTTGCCAATGTTGGGTATTGCGAAGTGGGAACAGGATACAGCATGCAGGTGCTACCGGTTAATTCTTTTATAGCCGAAGCAAACTGATACCAGCTTATTACGCCATTGTTACAATAATGAAAGATTTGATCGGTAGAAACCCATTTTGAATTTTGAATTTTTATTTTTGCTTTTCTCTCAATGATTACCATTATTGCATTGGCTAAATCGGCTGCATAGGTTGGGCATCCAAACTGGTCATCTACCACATTAATACTTTTCTTCTCTTGCATCAACCGCAACATCGTTTTCACAAAATTATTTCCAAAAGAAGAATATACCCATGATGTTCTCACAATAATTACAGCAGGGTTATTTTGCACAGCCAGCTCCTCTCCTTTTAATTTTGACAGGCCATAAATACCAATATGACAGGCAAAATCAGTTTCTTTATATGGCTGAGTATTGGTACCGTTAAAAACATAATCGGTAGACAGATGAATTAACTGTATTTTAAATTGTGCACAAACTGTTGCCAGGTTTGCAACTGCAGTGGCATTGATTAAAAAGGCGGTTTCTTTTTCAGTTTCTGCTTTGTCAACAGCAGTATAAGCAGCACAGTTAATGCAAAAATTAATAGAGTGGGCAGTAAAATATTTTTTTACAACATCAAGATTTTCAATAGGTAGTTCTTCCCGTCCGGTAAATAAAAAATTGTATTGAGGAAATAAAACTGCCAATGCCCGGAATTCTTTTCCAAGTTGGCCGTTGGCGCCTGTAATCAGAATTGTTTTTTCAATAGCCACTTCAGTTTTTTAAAAAGAAAAATTATTAACACAATTGTATAATCCGGGGTGATTTAAATCTTTGTCCGATATGATGGCTTTGTCTTCCGGTATTTGCCAGTCGATATTTAATGCAGGGTCGTTATACATGATCCCGCCCTCACTTTCCTTATGATAAAATTCATCGCACTTATAAAATACTTCTGCAGTTTGGCTAATTACAGAATAGCCATGGGCAAAGCCTTTTGGCATCAGCAATTGTTTTTTATTGGTTGCAGATAATTCCAGTACAAATGCTTTACCATAAGTGGGTGAGTCTTTACGTATGTCAACAGCCACATCTAAAATACTGCCACTTAAAACTCTTATCAATTTAGTTTGTGCGTAGGGGTTTAACTGGTAATGTAACCCTCTAATTACTCCGTAAGAGGATTGTGCCTGGTTATCCTGTACAAATTGTATTGCAATGCCTTCGGCAGAAAACACTTTTTCGTTATAGCTTTCAAAAAAATAGCCCCGGCTGTCTTCAAACACTTTAGGCTCAAAAACCATTAATCCGGAAAATGCTGTTTTAATGAAAGGCATACTTTAATTTATAATGGATAATGATGTAATGAATATTGGTTTGCCTGGTATTTTTTAAATAAATAAAAAAATCAGATAATTTAAAACATTATAAATTATTTATTATAAAATTATCCATTTGCTTAACTGTATAATTTTTTAAAGTACTGAATCGTTTCTATCAACCCCTCTTCAAAATTTTTTGTTGACTGATACCCTAATAAATTTTTTGCCAATGAAATATCGGCAAGGGAATCTCTGATATCTCCTGCTCTTGGTTCCCGGTAAGTAGCTGCAAAATTACTTTTTAATTGTTGCTGACAGGTTTTATATAACTGATTAACTGTAAACCTTTCGCCTATGGCTACATTATAAGCTTTACCAAATGCTTCATTATTATCTGTTAGCATACCTTTTATATTTATTTGCACCGCATTGTCCACAAAAGTAAAGTCCCTTGTTTGTTCGCCATCTCCGTTTATATAAACCGGTGTTTGGTTAATAATACCTTTTACAAATAAAGGGATAACTGCAGCATAAGGCCCGTCGGGATCCTGCCTAGGTCCAAAAATATTAAAATAACGAAACCCCATTATTTTTAAACCATAGGCTTCTGAAAATACTTTTGCATATAACTCGTTACTGCGCTTAGTAACTGCGTAAGGCGATAATGCATTTCCAATTTTATCTTCCTGTTTTGGTAAAGTTTGTTCATCGCCATAAACACTTGACGAGGAAGCGTACACCATTTGTTTAACTCCTTTATCAACTGCAGCTTTCATAATATTTACTGTACCTGAAATATTTACTTCGCTAAAATAAACCGGCTCCTTCATACTACGGGGCACACTGCCTAAGGCTGCCTGGTGGCTGATGTAGTCTATACCATTGCAAGCCTGCAAACAGATCTCTGTATTTCGTATATCACCGTTAATAAATTCAAATGCAGGGTATTGTTTTAAGATGGCTAAATTGCTTTCAAATCCATTCACTAAATTATCCAGCACCCGTACTTTTTTTGCTCCGTTTTTTAATAAATATTCTGCAATATGACTGCCAATAAAACCAGCGCCGCCTGTAACCAGAAAATTTGATTCTCCTTTATCTTTTGTATGAAAATTACTACTCATTTTAAATTTTTATTTATACTATAAGGAACAGGAAAAAGAGTGTGAAATTAAAAATAGTTATAGCCAGCCATTGAATATTTTTTACAAACTCCAATATGTCCTGCTACTTATTTTACCTCTGTAAATACCTTTTAAATCGGCTACTAAAGCAGCAGGTTTTGTTATGGAACTAAAATAAGCATCATCTAAATTTTTATACTCATTGTGAGGTACTGTTACAATTACTGCATCATAGTCATTACTTAGTTCCGGCGTTAATGCAAAACCATATTCATGTTTTAGTTCATTGCTTGCGGCATAGGGATCGGCAACATCTACATTTAAAGAATAAGATTTTAACTCTTTTACCACATCGGCTACTTTACTATTTCTTATATCACTTACATTTTCTTTAAAGGTTGCTCCCATTACTAAAACTTTTGCATCTTTAATGTTGCCATTATTCTGAATGATATGTTGCAGTATCTTTTTTGCAACATAACCAGCCATGCCATCATTAATATTTCTGCCTGCCAAAATTACCTGGCTATCGTAACCTAATTCTTTTGATTTATAAGTAAGGTAGTACGGATCAACCCCAATACAATGGCCACCTACAAGACCCGGTTGAAATTTTAAAAAATTCCATTTGGTACCTGCTGCTTCCAATACTTCATAAGTATTAATATTCATTTTATCAAAGATGATACTGAGCTCATTCATTAATGCAATATTTAAATCCCGCTGTGTGTTTTCAATAATTTTTGCGGCTTCTGCTACTTTAATTGAAGATGCTTTGTGTACGCCTGCTGCCACCACCAGCTCATATACTTTTGCAATGATGTTTAAACTTTCTGCATCGCAGCCACTTACCACTTTTACAATACTTGATAAGGTATGTTCTTTATCCCCGGGATTAATTCTTTCGGGTGAATAACCTAATTTAAAATCGGAAATATTTTTTAACCCACTTATTTTTTCAAAAATAGGCAAACAATCTTCCTCGGTACAACCGGGATAAACAGTGCTTTCAAAAACTACATAATCGCCTTTCTTTATTACCTTACCAATTGTTTCGCTGGCTCTTTGCACGGGAATTAAGTCCGGTACATTATGTTCATCTACCGGAGTGGGTACTGCAACAATGAAGAAATTTGCTTGCTTTAATACATCCAGGTCATTGGTAAATTCAATATCACAACCATCAAAAGCACTGCTTTCCAGTTCCTGGCTTGGGTCTATTTTATTACGCATCATTTCTACCCGCTTTGCATTAATATCAAAGCCAATTACTTTTATTTTTTTTGCAAACTCCAATGCAATAGGTAAACCAACATAGCCTAAACCAATTACGGCAAGTTTCTTTTTTTTCTCAATTAAGTCCTGGTACATTAATAGATATAATTATAAATGATGAATTATTTTTTACTTTCTAACTCTTTTGGCAATTTGTACAATTCTTCTTTAGGTAAATTTTTAAAATATTCATAAGTAATTTTCAATCCCTCTGCTCTTGATACTTCGGGGTGCCAGCCTAATAATTCCTTTGCTTTTGTAATGTCCGGTTGCCTTTGCTTAGGGTCATCAGTAGGCAATTCTTTGTACACAATTTTTTGTGCTGTGCCGGTTAGTTTAATAATTTCTTCTGCAAAATCCTTCAAACTTATTTCATCAGGATTGCCAATATTTACCGGCTGTGCGTAATCACTCATCAGTAAACGGTAAATGCCTTCTACTAAATCATTCACATAACAAAAACTTCTTGTCTGGCTGCCATCTCCAAATACGGTTAAATCTTCACCCCGTATTGCCTGGCCAATAAATGCAGGTAATGCTCTTCCGTCATTTAGCCTCATACGAGGGCCATAGGTATTGAATATTCTTACTATCCTGGTTTCTATTTTATGAAAAGTATGGTATGCCATGGTAATTGCTTCCTGAAAACGTTTAGCTTCATCATATACGCCTCTTGGCCCAACCGGATTTACATTTCCCCAATATTCTTCTGTTTGTGGATGTACTAATGGATCTCCATAAACTTCGCTGGTACTTGCCACTAATATCCTTGCAGTTTTTGCCAATGCCAATCCTAAACAATTGTGTGTTCCCAAAGAGCCCACCTTAAGGGTTTGTATGGGAATTTTTAAATAATCAATAGGGCTGGCAGGAGATGCAAAATGTAAAATATAATCCAGCTTACCGGTTACATGAATAAATTTAGAAACATCATGATGATAAAATTCAAATTCCTTTAATTTAAAAAGGTGTTCAATGTTTTTAAGATCGCCGGTAATTAAATTATCCATACCAATAACATGAAAACCTTCTTTTATGAACCTGTCGCAAAGATGGCTGCCTAAAAATCCGGCTGCTCCCGTTATTAAAACTCTTTTGTTAGCCACAAATTATGCTGGTTTATCAACTTATAAATAATGTTATTAAAATGATTTCCTAATAAATTAACCTGCTAACGGGTTTACAATTTTACGACCCACGCTTTGGTAATGGAAACCCAATTCTTCCATGTGTTTTAAATCAAATAAATTTCTACCATCGAAAATTACTTTATTTTTTAAGAGTGCAATTATTTTTTCAAAATCCGGTGTTCTGAATTCACTCCATTCAGTTGCAATTACTAAAATTTCTGCATCAATCAAAGCATCATATTGCCTTTCTGAAAAGGTAATAGCATTACCCAGTATTGCTTTTACATTATTCATGGCTTCGGGGTCGTAAACATTAATAACGGCACCTTCTTTTAATAATTCTTCAATAATATGTAATGCCGATGCCGCCCTGATATCATCTGTATTGGGCTTAAAGGCCAAACCCCACAATGCGATTTTTTTCCCTTTAAGATTATTATTAAAGTAGGTTTTTATTTTAGGCACT
>JAYSTT010000368.1:0-7524 GCA_043719495.1 Ferruginibacter sp.
TAACCAACTTCTGTATCTCACTTGTTCCCTCTCCTATGGTACACAATTTACTATCCCTGTAAAATTTTTCTACCGGAAAATCTTTGGTATAACCATACCCGCCAAATATCTGCACCGCATCGGTGCTGACTTTTACCGCCACTTCGCTGGCAAAATATTTTGCCAAAGCTGCTTCCTTAGTCATAGGTAAGCCTTTCATTTTTAAATAGCAGGCCTGGTCAATCAGTAACTCGGCAGCAGCAATTTCAGTAGCCATATCAGCCAGTTTAAAACTAATGCCCTGAAAGTTTGCAATGGGCTGATCAAACTGATGGCGCTCTTTTGAATATTGTACTGATGCTTCGTAAGCACCTTTTGCAATACCCAAACTTAATGCAGCAATAGAAATTCTTCCGCCATCCAATACCTTCATACTTTGTTTAAAGCCTGCTCCTACTTCTCCCAAGCGGTTAGTATCTGGTATTCGACAATTATCAAAAATCATTTCTGCAGTTTCACTTGCCCGCATGCCCAGTTTATTTTCTTTTTTGCCGGCATTAAAACCAGCCATACCACGTTGTACAACAAATGCAGTGGAATTATCTTTTGTTCTCGGTTCTCCGGTACGGCAAACCACTACAGCCACATCGCCACTTTTACCATGTGTAATCCAGCATTTGGTGCCGTTTAATATCCAATCATTACCCTCTTTTACCGCAGTAGTTTTCATATTACCTGCATCGCTGCCGGTATTGGCTTCTGTTAAACCCCATGCGCCTAAAAATTCTGCTGTTGCTAATTTGGGTAAGTATTTTTTCTTTTGTTCTTCGTTACCAAAAGCTAAGATATGGCCCGTACACAATGAATTATGTGCAGCAAGTGATAACCCAATTGAACCACAGACTTTTGCAATTTCCTGTATTACCACATTGTACTCAAAATATCCCATGCCGCTGCCGCCGTATTCTTCCGGTACAAAAACCCCCATCAAACCCAGCTTGCCCATTTCTTTAAAAATGTGCAGTGGAAATTCCTGGCTTTCGTCCCACTCCATCAGGTGTGGTTTAATATGTTGCAGGGCAAAATCTTTAGCGGTTTGTCCTACTTGTTGTGTTAATTCGGTTTGTTTAAAATTCATAATAATACAATCGGTGAATTGTAAATTTACAGTAATTTAAAATACTTACGGATGTTAGCTTATTGTATTGAAAGATACGGTGCCACTTTATTAAACACTTCGTCTGTAACCAGCATTATCTTTTTAATATCGGCTACAGACGAAAAATTACCATGCTGTGCCCTGTATTGAAAGATTGCATTGGCAATAGCATAACGGATGTAAGGGTGTGTTTTCATTTCATCAATTGTAGCGGTATTTATATTAAATTGTTTTATAGTTGTGTTATTGATAACCAATCTTGATTTTATTTTTTGAAAAGTTGAGTCGGGTAAGCCAAATGTTTCTCCTACCTGTTCTGCCTTATAAAAGCCGCCCAGTTTATCCCTGAAATTAATAATGCGCTGTGCCAGTTTGCTGCCAATGCCGGGCAATGCAATAAAAGCAGTAGTATCGGCATCGTTTACATCAATATTTACAGTAGTGTATTTTGGTTTATCGTAAGTTTTAGGTTCGTAAGTTTTTTGAGTATAATTATTTTCTTTCGCAGCAATTTGAATATAGGGTATCAGCCTTTGCACTTCATCGGGATGCAGCCCCCATATTTTACTGATATCTTCCGGCTTATAAAATTTACCTCCTTTTGATAAATAATTTTGAATAGTGGTAACGGTTTTATCCCTTACTCCTAATCTTTGCCAATCGGCTGTTGTGGCGGTGTTGGGGTCAAAATAAAACAGTTCCCCTTTTATGTTTTTACTGCGATAATTTTTTTCTGAAGGTTGGTAATAATTCTGATAATTATCCTCATCAAAATTTTTATTTACAAACCGATTTGCAGTATCGGGTTGTTTTATTTTTAACGCTGCAATTTCTTTTTCAAAAATTGATGTATTGGTTGCTTTTGTTTTAATAAACAAGGGGTATAAAAAAGGGAGCAAAGCAAATAATAAAATAAACAGCAGCAGTACAATAGTACCCGTTCGTTCTTTTTTGGTGAAAGTAAAATAATTTGAGAGCAGGTGTTTCCACATAAGCAACTGAATTACCTGCAAAATAGGTTGTGTGTATTATACAAACAATACCCTAAAGTGGTAATATTTATTCAAAATTCAGTTGCATCCCATCCCAAGCCAACGCTATTCCGTCAGGCAAGCCGGCATTTATTGCTTCGTGCCTGCCTAACTGATGGCTGATATGTGTAAAATAACTTTTTGGTATTCCTAATCCCTGCACTTCGGCAATAGCTTCATCTAATGTATAATGAGAAATATGTTTTTCTTTCCGCAGTGCATTTAAAACAATTACTTCACTGCCTTTTATTTTTTGTTTTTCTTCTTCTTCAATTTTATTGGCATCGGTAATGTAGGTAAACTTGCCAAACCTAAAACCCAGTACAGGCATTTTATGGTGCCACACTTCTATTGGAATTACAGGGATATCGCCAATGTAAAAAGGTGCAGTAGTAATAGTATTTAAATTTATTTCCGGCAAACCGGGATATTTTTTATCGGAAAATGCATAAGCAAATTCCCTCTTTATGGCTTCTTCTGTTAATGAGTTGGCAAATAACTCCATTGGCTTTTGCTGAAAAAAATTATAAGCCCTTATATCATCCAGCCCGGCAACATGGTCCTTATGCGGATGAGTAAACAGAACCGCATCTAATTTTTTTACATTAGCCCTTAGCATCTGGTATCTAAAATCGGGAGTAGTATCCACTACAAATGTGGTGGACTCACTTTGTACCAAAATACTGCTGCGTAATCTTTTGTCTTTCTTATCAGGGGAAGTACATACATCACAATTGCATGCAATCATTGGTACGCCGCTGCTGGTACCGCTACCTAGAAATGTTATTTTTATTGGGGGACATTGCACCGGGCAAAAATAAGAATTTGTAATTGGTAAATTGTAATTAGGGTGATGGGTAAGCAGTAATATTTTTTAAGCAGCAATAAAATTTAAGAAAGGTTGAAAATTAAAACCCAATTCCAGGTTACTAATTCCTATTTACTTGGCAGCCTCCACACTCATCACTTCTTCATACATTTTCTGGCTTTCTAAAGTAAGGGCATCAAAATTAATTTCTAATTGAGGCATTAAATCTATAAGAGTGTTTATTCTCCCTTCTGTTTGAAAGAATTTATTGAGTACCACTACTTTTTTAGCTTGCAAAATGCAATAGCCACTCTGAAAATTGCCCCTTTCGTAACGGATTACATAACCAACTTCTTCTGCAATTTTTTCTATTTTATCTAATATGTTTTGTGTGTATTTCATGCCCTAAATCCCTAAAGGGACTTTTATAGTTTTCAAATCAAATGCAACTTCCTATAAAAGAAGAGTTCTAAAAAATAAAATTTTCAACAAACGTTGATAAATAAATTTACAGGCTGCCTAAAACTCAGTTAACTATCCAATTCAAAAGACTGTTCCAAGTTCCTCCTTCAGGGGGCATAGGGTCTTATTTATTCGTCATCCTTATCACCGGTACAATCATCTCCTCTAAACTTACACCACCATGCTGAAAAGTATTTTTATAATAGTTTACAAAATGGTTGTAATTATTGGGGTAACACAAAAATAAATCGCCTTTGGCAAAAATAAAACTGGAGTTTACGTTTGGTACAGGCAAACCAGCTTCCCTTGGATCCCGATAGGCCAATACATCTTTTGCTTCGTAATTTAAATTGCGGCCATGTTTATAGCGGAGATTGGCAGTGGTTTGTTTATCGCCAATTACTTTTGCAGGGGTATGCACCCTCACACTTCCATGATCGGTTGCTACTATCATAGTTATTTTTTTATCTGCAATTTTTTTAAGTGCTGCATGTAATGGCGAATGGGTAAACCAACTTTCTGTAATACTCCTGTAACTGGTTTCGTCACCAGCAAGTTCTTTTAATACTTCCATTTCGGTACGGGCATGGCTAAGCATATCTACAAAATTGTACACAATTATATTAATATCATTAGTCAGCATGTTGTGAATGTTATCTACCAATTTTTGTCCGTCGTGATTATTAGTAATCTTGGTATAAGAATATTTTAAATCTACTTTCCCTATCCGCTTTAACTGTGCTTTAAAAAAATCTTCTTCAAACATATTTTTTCCTCCCTCCTCATCATCATTTTTCCATTGTGCCGGAAACTGTTTTTCTATATCAACAGGCATCATACCTGCAAAAATGGCGTTACGGGCATATTGCGTTGCTGTGGGCAGTATGGCATAAAAAGTTTCTTCTTCATGTATCCTAAAGCTCTCGGCAAAAATGGGTTGTATAGTTTTCCATTGGTCAAAACGCAAATTATCTATCAGCACAAAAAATAAAGGCGTGCCTTTTTCTAAATGAGGAAATACTTTAAATTTCATTAGTGTATTACTCATTATGGGGCAGGCCGTGCTTTTAGGGTTTACCCAACTTGCATAATTTTTACTAACAAACTTAAAAAAATCGTTATTGGCTTCGCTCTTTTGCGATTGAAATATTTCCTGCATTTCCGGACTGTCACTTTTTTTCATTTCCAGTTCCCAATAAACTAATTTTTTATAAATATCCATCCAGCCTTTGTAATCGGGGTTATCGCTTAATGCCATAAATAAACTGCGAAATTCCTGCTGGTATGCCGATGTTGTTTTTTCTGCCACCAACCTTTTATTATCAATTAATTTTTTTAAACTAAGCCAAACCTGATTTGGATTAACAGGTTTAATTAAGTAATCACTTATTTGGGAGCCAATGGCTTCATCCATTAAATTTTCTGCTTCGTTTTTTGTAATTAACACAACAGGCAGGTTGCTGTTTACTTCTTTTATTTGCTGCAGTGTTTGCAAACCAGTTAAGCCCGGCATGCTTTCATCCATTAGCACCACATCTACAATATTTTCTTTTACAAATTCAATGGCATCAAAACCATTGGTTTTGGTTTGCACTTCGTAACCTTTGTTTTCTAAAAACATTATTTGCGATGTAAGGCTGTCAATCTCATCATCTACCCAAAGTATTTTTGCTATGCTCATAATAACCGTTTGTGGTTTTTAGTTTTTTACCAGCTTTAGTAATTTTGTTCAACATCGTTGTGTCACTCACTTGTACTGCATACCTTTATTCAACTTTTATTATAGCGTATGGGCAGCATTTATAAATCAACAACCGTCTGGTTTCTACAAATTTAATTTTTTATATCAATCATGATGTGCTTTATTTAGCTTTGTACATCTTTTAACAAATATAGTTGGTTTAACCACCAACAAACAACCATTAACTAAAACATGTCTTTTCGCAAAATAATTAACGATCCCGTTTATGGCTTCATCACCATTGATGATGAATTAATTTATCAAATCATTGCCCATCCTTATTATCAGCGCCTGCGCCGTATAAATCAAATGGCAATGGCTTATTTAGTTTATCCTGGTGCTGTACATACAAGGTTACATCATTCTTTAGGTGCTTATCATTTAATGAGCTGTGCATTAAGCGAATTAAAAAGTAAAGGTGTTGCAATAACTGACCAAGAAAACCAGGCTGCAAAAATTGCTATCCTTTTGCATGATATTGGCCATGGCCCTTTTAGCCATGCGCTGGAAAATGTTTTGATTGAAGGCATGCACCACGAAGAAATTTCGTTGCTGATAATGAAAGAACTGGATTTGCAATTTAATGGTAAGTTACAATTAGCGATAGATATTTTTATGGGTAGTCACCCTAAAAAATTTTTACACCAGCTTATAACCGGGCAGTTAGATGTGGACCGTATGGACTATTTAACCAGAGATAGTTTTTTTAGCGGTGTTAATGAAGGAGTAATTGGCTACGACAGAATATTAAAAATGCTAACCGTTCACAATGGAGAGTTAATGGTAGAAGAAAAAGGTATTTATTCAATAGAAAAATTTTTGGTAGCCCGCCGTCTCATGTACTGGCAGGTGTATTTACATAAAACAGTACTTTGTGCCGAGCAAATGCTTCAGCGTATTTTTAAACGGGCCAAACAATTAAAAGCGGCTGCACCAATGCCGCTAAATAAATTAATTAACGAACCAAACAGTAAAGTAACAATTAATGAATTTTGCGGATTAGATGATTATGATGTATTGGCTGCTATAAAAACATGGAGCACACATGATGACAAAGTATTATCTACTCTTTGCAAAGGCATTATTAACCGGCAGCTTTTAAAAGTGAAATATTATGGCGATCCGGTTGATAAAAAATTATTGGCAGAAAAAACTACTGAATGCAGCACTAAACTCAATTTAACTAAAGAAGAAGCAGGTTGGTTTGTATTTACCGGTGAGGCTGTAAGCAGTACCTATAATTTTGAAGATGAACATATTTATATTTTATTTAAAGATGGAAGCGTAAAAGATATATCAGAAGTAGATAATGCCCTTATCAATCAAAACTTAAAAGGTAAGGTTAAAAAATATTACATTTGTTATTTACGATGAAATTTTCTGCAATACAAATATCATTAATAATTGGTGGCAAAGTAGATGGGGACCCTGATGCTTCAGTAACATCTTTTGGTAAGATAGAAGAAGCATTGCCCGGGCAATTAGCTTTTTTATCAAACCCCCGGTACGAAGAATATTTATACAGCACCAATGCCTCTGTTATTATAGTTAATGAAACGCAGGAATTAAAACATCCTGTAACAGCAACACTTATTAAAGTGGCTGATGCTTATACGGCTTTTGCTGTTTTGTTAGATAAATACCAGCAAATACAACAGCAGCAGTTAACCGGTATTCAGCAACCCGTTTATATTGATGCCACAGCAAAAATTGGCAAAAATGTTTTTATTGGCGCTTTTACTTATTTAGGAGAAAATGTTATTGTAGCGGATGGCACAAAAATTTATCCCAATGTTTTTTTAGGGAATAACGTTATTGTAGGAGAAAATACTGTTATTCATCCCGGCGTAAAAATTTATCATAATTGTGTTGTGGGTAAAAATGTAATTATACATTCGGGCACTGTTGTTGGCAGCGATGGTTTTGGTTTTGCACCGCAGGCAGATGGTACTTTTATTAAAATTCCACAAATTGGAAATGTGGTAATTGAAGATGATGTGGAAATTGGTGCCAATGCTACATTAGACAGGGCAACAATTGGCAGCACACTAATTAAATCCGGTGCCAAATTAGATAACCTTTTACAAATTGGCCATAATGCAGAAGTAGGCAACAATACAATAATTGCAGCACAATCGGGAATAAGTGGCAGTACCAAAATTGGTAATAATGTTATGATTGGCGGGCAGGCAGGCCTGGCAGGGCATATTATTATAGGCGATGGCGCAAAAATTAATGCACAAAGCGGAGTTGGTAAATCATTAAAGCCCGGCCAATCTGTTACCGGCTCACCCTCATATGATTATGGAAATGCTATAAGAAGCCAGGCCATTGCCCGAAACTT